>DYMH01000281.1 GCA_020721645.1 Draconibacterium orientale | reverse complement strand
ATCAGTATATTAAATTAATAAATTATGCAATTTTTCCTTGCAACAATCTCGAATTGGACAAAAAAGTTTTTTATGTTTAAACTTATTGTTTTCTAAAAAAACATTTCGTTATTTTGCGAAATACAAAAACATATACAAAATGAACATTCAAGTAAAAGTTTTAGGTACCGGCTGTGCCAAATGTAAAACATTAGAAAAGCTGACCCGAGAAGTGGTTAGTGAATATGCTATCGATGCCGAAATCGAAAAAGTTGAAGACATTGTCGAGATTATGAAGTATGGTGTAATGTCGACTCCGGCATTGGTGGTGCAAGGCAAAACAGTTGTGAGTGGACGAATCCCTTCGAAAGATGAGATTTTTAATTTAATTTCGAAAACAAGCCATGAGTCCTAAGCCCGAATATTCGCCAGATGTGAGCGAGTTGGCTCAAATTGCAAAAGCGATGAGTCATCCGGTAAGAATCTACATCTTAAAAAAGCTATCGCAAATGCAGTCGTGCTGTTACAGTGGCGATTTGGTTTTGGAAGTCCCTGTTGGCCGATCGGCTTTGTCGCAGCATTTAAAAGAACTCAAATTTGCGGGTTTGATACAAGGCGAAATTGAGCCCCCGTTTATCAAATATTGCATTAACCGAGACAATTGGAATAAAGCACAAAAAGCATTCGAAAATCTTTTCGACGCCCCGGTATCAGATGTAAATGCAGCAAGTTGCTGCTCAATTTAAAGAATTATGAATGATGAATTTTGAATGATGAATTAAAAATTAAAATTGATAACAAATTAACAATCATTCGCTAATCATCATTCGCTAATCATCATTCACCAATCATCAATCAACAACTAAACAATCCGTTTAAATTTTAACATAATATCAAATGAAAGCCATTTTATTAATCATCAGTATAGTTGCCTTATTTTTATTTGGGGCATGTCAAAATGCTTCGGTCACAACAGAAAACAGCGCGCAAAATCAAATTACAAAACAAAACGATTCTTTGCGATTACAGATTTACTATTTCCATACCACCCACCGATGTCCTACATGCAATAGCATTGAATCGAACATGAAGCTATTAGTGGAAAACGAATTTAAAA
>DYMH01000046.1 GCA_020721645.1 Draconibacterium orientale | reverse complement strand
AACTTTCTGCATTCTGAGTAGAGACGACTTGCGGTCGTCTCAAAAATAAAAAAAAAGTTTCAAAATATCATTTTAGGTATTATCCGGGATAAGCATAAAAAATTAACCAATCAAAGTATATTTTCACTAAGATTTCTAAAAATTGTTTAAATAATGTTAAAGCTCTTGAAAATTATTTTTGAATTGATTTACTTCGTGTTCAAAATATCAGCAAAAATAATAAAAACACAATTAAAATTAAATTGAGATGAACACAAAAAGAATTTTAATGGTATTATTGATTGCATTTGCGGGCGGCATGATTTCTTTGAGTTTGGATCGATTGATTTTCAAACCGAAAACGATTTCGGCAAATCAAACTCAAAATACGAATTATGCGAGAAATGCGTCTTATGTTCCCACAGAAAATGCGGTTGATTTTTCGTATGCGGCTGAAAAAACAGTAAATGCCGTTGTGCACGTAAAAACAACTTACGGACAAGGCAGTTCGCAACCAACGATGTACGATTTCTTTTTCGGCAATCCGCAAGGAATGCAGCATCCGATGATGGCTTCCGGGTCGGGGGTTATAATTTCCGAAGATGGTTATATTGTAACAAACAACCATGTTGTGGAAAATGCCACGGATATTGATGTTGTGCTGAACGACAATCGGAGTTTTACGGCAAAATTGATAGGACGCGACCCTTCAACAGACATTGCTCTGCTGAAAATTGATGAAAAAAATCTGCCGATGGCAAGTTACGGAAATTCCGATGATTTGAAAATCGGGCAGTGGGTTTTGGCAGTCGGCAATCCGTTTAATCTGACTTCTACCGTTACCGCAGGTATTGTGAGTGCGAAAGCCCGCAATTTGAATCTGCTCGATAAATCGTATGCTATAGAATCGTTTATTCAAACCGATGCGGCGGTAAATCCGGGCAACAGCGGCGGAGCCTTGGTTGATGCACAAGGACGATTGGTTGGTATCAATACTGCAATAGCATCGCAGACCGGTTCGTATTCGGGATATTCATTTGCTGTTCCGGTAACAATTGTAAAGAAAGTGGTTGCCGACCTGATTGAGTTTGGTACCGTTCAACGTGCAATGCTTGGAGTATCAATTCGAGATATCGATTCAGAATTAGCAAAGGCACAGAATATCGACAAAATTCAAGGCGTTTTTGTTGCCGAAGCAACAGAAGGCGGAACCGCAAAAGAAGCCGGTATTGAAAATGAGGATATTATTACGAAAATAAATGATGCTTTGGTGAATAAAGTTTCGGAATTGCAGGAGCAAATCAGCCGCTTTCGCCCCGGCGATAAAATCAATGTAACGGTTTTACGAGGCGATAAAGAAAAAGTGTTTTCGTGTGTATTAAAAAACAGCATGGGCACAACAGGTTATGTTGATAAAGATGCGATGCAGGTTTTGGGTGCTACTTTTTCCAAAATTTCAGCAGATGATAAAGCAAAATTCGGAATTGAACGCGGCATGAAAATAATTGAATTGGGACCCGGAAAATTAATGAAAGCAGGAGTACAAAAAGGTTTTATTATTACCGGAATTAATCGGCAGCCTGTGTCATCGTTTGAAGATATTCAGCAAATTTTAAATCACACGCGAGGGGGCGTTTATATCGAAGGTATTTACCCCGACGGTTCGACAGGCTACTATGCTTTTGGACTAAAATAGTGGGTTGCAATATTATTTATGAAACTCTTTCTTTAATGAAAATTAATATGCTTATCCCGCATAATACCTAAAATTATATTTTGAAACATTTTTTTTATTTTTGAGACTACCGCAAGTCGTCTCTACACAGCATGCAGAAAGTTATGCACGTAGAGACGTGTTGCACACGTCTCAAAAAATAATTTCTTTTTTTCACTGTTTTACAATAAGATACAAATTTTACAAACTATATAGGTAATAATCGGGATAAGCATTAAAATTAATCATTGGAGAAAGAGTTTTTTGATTTTATCATAAAAAAATGTATCTTTTTCAAATAAAAAAGCAGTTAATCGTTAAAAATAAATTAAATTTACAACATATTATGGTTTGAAATATTTTTTAATGAGAAAGATATGACTTTGTCTATAAAAATCGGCAATTATATAAAATTATCGGCAGTGATTATTCTGTCGGCAATCGGCGTCAATCCACTATTTTCACAAAATTCGGCATATCAAGAACTCTCTCGGCAGGATTCTGCCGAAGTGCTTCGATTAGAAGTTTTGTACAAGACAGCCGAAATTAAAGGATTTGCAGCGGAAGCAGCAGAGCAACTCAATTCGATAGCCCAAATATATTGGAATCACAATCAGAACGAAAAAGCAGTCAGTTATTATTTGAAATCATTAACATTAAACGAAAAATTACGAAATGAGAATGGTATTTCGATGATTAACAACAACTTAGGCTTACTTTATACAGATGTCGGCAAGTATAACGAAGCATTGTCGTGTTTTCAAAAAACATTAAATTATCGAAAAACTTTCAGAGGGAAAAGCGATGGTTTGTCTTCTACTTACCTTAATATTGCAATGGTTTATATCAATTTAGGGAATTACGAAGAAGCTGCAAAGCAATTGGAAGAGTCGCTCAAATATGCTCGGGAAAATAACGATACCGAACGCATGAGAAGCTGTTTCGGAACCTTATCGGAAGTGTACGAAAAAGCAGGCTTTCCGGATAAAGCCGCCGCAAACTTCAAGCTGTACAAGGAATATAACGATTTATTGAACAAAAAAACCGAAGAAAAATTTGAGGCAGCGGATTTACGAGCCACCAAAGCAGAAAACGAACGGTTACGAAACAGTATCGAACTGCTGAAAAAACAAAACGAATTGAGAGACAGTTTGAAATTATCAACGGGCGAAAATAAAACCTTGTTCGACAATTTGACCGATGCCGAAAAAAAAGCCGAATACTACAAAAAAGATGCCCAGGTTAAGCAATTGGAAAATGAAAAAAAATTAGAAAGCCGCAAAAAACTAATCACATTTATATTAACCGCTGTTGCGTTTTTAGTAATTTTAATTATTATTTTATTAAGATATAACAGACAAAAAGCAGAAGCAAATCGTAAATTAGAATACAAAAATGTAGAAATTCTTCAACAGCGGGAAGAAATTCTTCAACAACGCGATAATTTGGAAGACGCATTTGGGCGAATTGCCAAACAAAACGAAGACCTTGTAGTTGCAAATACCGAAATAGCTAAAAAAAACCACAACATCACCGAAAGCATCAATTATGCCTTGTTGATTCAGAAAGCTGTTCTGACAAAAGCAACTAAACTAAATTCGATATTTCCGGATTCGTTTATATTGTACAAACCGCGCGATATTGTGAGCGGCGATTTTTATTGGCATACCCGCATTGATGATAAAATACTTGTTGCTGCTGTGGATTGCACAGGGCACGGCGTTCCCGGAGCTTTTCTTTCGATGGCGGGCAACGAATTACTCAACCGCATTGTAGATGTTAATAAAATAACAGACCCCGACAAAATTATACATGAAATGGACAAAGGCATTCGCGAAATATTGCACCAAGATATAAGCGATAACGACGACGGAATGGATTTAAGTATGGTTTATTTCGATTTAAAAATCAAGAAAATGTACTTTTCGGGAGCAGTAAACCCAATTTTTATTATCGAAAACGACGAAGTTGCTATCATACCCGGAAATAAATATTCGGTCGGCGGACTGATATTTGAAAAAGTAAGCAAAAAATTTGAAACAACCGAAATATCATACACAGATGATACAATTATTTATATGTTTTCCGACGGTTTTCAGGACCAATTAAATCCCGAAAACGGGCGATTTTCTGTCCATGCTTTTAAAAATTTACTTTTTTCCATTCACAAAGAACCCTTTGAAAAACAAAAAGAACTCCTGAACGAAGCTCATTTAAAATGGCAAAACGGCGGCAAACAAACCGATGATATTTTGGTGATGGGACTGAAAACACGAATTAATTTTTAATTAGGAATGGTTTTAATTACTTTTTACTTGATACTTTTTACTCAATACTTCCTACAAACCTAAAACAAAAATAGAATGAAGTCTATCTTTACTTTTACAATGTTCTTTCTACTGATAGCAGCCATTTCGACAGCACAAGAACAGCGACATCACCCAATGCGAAAATATTACGCACCTGACAGCACCTTGTATTGGAATAAAAGACTGCCTGTATATGTTTGGATTTCGTCCTCGCTCGATGAAGCACCTCGCAAAATGGAAAGTAAAATACATAAAGAATATGTCGATCCGTATTATTTCGATACCGAAGGAACTAACTTTATTCAAACACGTTGGGCAGTAAACAAAAAAACATTTACAGCCGTTCAGCCCCAAATTGAAGTAAAATGGCCCGTAAAAGTTGATGGGATTAAACCAAATTCCCAAGCAAAAATAGAAGGCGGTATCCCCTATTCCAAAGCATTAAAAAAATATTACGGAAATATCACCTTAACCCTTACTGCTACTGATAATCTTTCGGGAATCGATTCCATTTTTTATTCAATCGACGGCAAACCCTATGAATATTACACAAGTCCAATTCAGAATTTGTGCGACGGAGAACACATCATCCTTTATTATGCAGTGGACAAAGTTGGAAATTTTGAAGCACCAAAAAAAGAAATTCTCAACATCGACTCTCAAAGTCCGAAAACCTTTTACACCGTAACCGGAATTTCGCTCGAAAATAATATCATCTCCTCCGGCACGAAAATTATTTTAACATCGGAAGATTATAATACGGGTATAAAATCAACCTATTACAAATTCGATGATGGAAATGAAGTAATCTACAACGGGCGAAATTTGCCATTGGATAAACTTGCAAACGGAGATCATACACTCACTTTTTATTCGACAGACCGAGTAGGTAACAAAGAAACACCAACTGTTTTTCAGTTTTATCTCGACAAATTATCGCCAATTATAACTTCTGATATTTTAGGCGATAGGTATGTTGTTGGAAATCAAACCTATTTTTCGGGGCGAACGAAGTTGAAATTAACAGCTGTTGATAATAAATCAGGTGTTAAAGAAACAGTGTATTCTGTTGATGGCGGCAAGTTTCAAAACTACGAAGCACCATTTTATTTGCCTTCAATAATGGGTATTCACATTATTAAATATTATGCGGTCGATAATGCCGAAAATAACACAACCGGCGAAACAAAGGCAACTTACGAAGAATATAAACATCGGGTGGAACGTATTTATGTTGATATGACAGGTCCTTCGCTCACGTGCAATTATCAGGGACCCGTTTTTAAATCGCGTGATACGGTGTTTATTTCGGATAAAACAAAAATCAAAATTACGGCATTCGACAAAGAATCCGGATTGAATTACATCTCATACAGCATCGACGGAGTAATCGACGAAACCAAATACTCAGAACCTTTCAGTATCAACCTCAGTGGATTACACAAATTGGAATATTTCGGTTACGATAATGTAAACAACAGAAATGTCGGAAGCATTATCTTTTTTGAAGATAACGAAGGTCCGCAACCCAATTGCCAATTCAGCATCAAATCTCTTGGTATCAAAGACGGATTGGAAGTCTATCCGGATTATGTTTTGGCATATCTTTCGGCAACCGACCAAACAACCGGAACAACAGAAATATATTATTCAATTAATGGTCAACCGGAAAAGAAATTCTCAACTTATGTCGGCAATTTTCCAAAAGCACAAAAAGTCAATTTAAAAATGCGTGCCATTGATAAACTTGGAAATATCAGTACAAAAGAATACGAATTTTATATTCAATAACTCCCGGATTTAAAGAATAGGAATTTCATGACGTATTGATTTTCAGTTAGGCTTAACATTTTTAGATTTCCAATAACACAATAATATTGGTAATTAAATTTACAATTACACCGTTAAGTGAAAAAAAAATGACAATTGTCGTTAAAAATTAAAAAAATGCTTGAAAAAATTATAGACTTTAGTATCAAGAATAAACTTATAATTATTCTGTTTACATTAACTATTGTAGCTTTTGGATTATATGCCGTATTCAAAATATCAGTCGGCGCAGTTCCGGATATAACCAATAATCAGGTACAAGTAATAACAACTTCCGGAAATTTATCAACACAGGAAATTGAGCAATACATAACCGCACCTGTCGAAATGGAAATGGCAAACCTTCCGGGAGTTGAGGAAATACGCTCAATTTCAAAATTTGGAATATCGCTGGTTACTATTGTTTTTGATGAAAATATCGGCACATATTTACCTCGTCAACTGATTGCTGAAAAAATAAAAAGTGCCACAACAAAAATTCCTGCAGGTTTTGGAGTGCCGGAAATGGGACCGGTAACAACAGGATTGGGGGAGATTTATCAATACACACTCGACGCAAAAGAAGGATTTGAAAACAAATATTCTGCTACCGACCTTAGAACTATTCAAGATTGGGTCATAAAGCGAAGATTATCAGGCATTCCCGGTGTAGTTGAAATTAATAGTTGGGGAGGATATCTAAAACAATATGAAGTCTCGATTAATCCAAAGCAATTATTTGCCATGGATATAACCCTAATGGAAGTATTCAATGCCATAGAATCAAACAACAGCATTTCGGGCGGTTCGTATATTGAAAAAACAAATCAAAGCTACTTTATACGAGGCGATGGGCAGGTGAAATCCATTGAAGATATTGAAAATATTGTTGTTAGAACTACACAAGGAGTGCCAATACTGATAAAGGATATTGCAAGCATTAAACTTGGTCATGCCAATAGGTACGGTGCAATTACTGCAAACGGAAAAGGAGAAACAATTCTCGGACAAGTTATGATGCTCAAAAATGCAAACTCAAAAGAGGTAATAACAGAAGTAAAAAAAAGAGTTGCAGAAATTCAAAAAAACCTACCTGAAGGTATTTATATCAACCCGATTGTTGACAGAAGCGAATTGGTTGCAAAAACAACATTCACAATTGTTGAAAACCTTCTCCTTGGAGCAATAATTGTAATGCTCACGGTAATACTCCTTCTTGGAAATTTCCGTTCGGCACTTGTAATCACATCAATGATTCCACTTGCCCTACTTTTCACAATCTCAATGATGTACATTTTTGGAATTGATGCCAACCTAATGAGCCTTGGTGCCCTTGACTTTGGAATTATAATTGATGGCGCTGTTATTATTGTTGAGTTTATTGCCCTTAAAATTACAGTTAAGAAAATTGAAATAGATAATACTATCGGTGAAGATCGAGCAAATATAATGGATTCAATATCGTTTGACGGAGCATCAAAAATGATGAAATCTGCTATATTTGGTCAAATAATTATTCTCATTGTTTTTATTCCAATTCTGTCCTTGACAGGGGTTGAGGGAAAAATGTTTAAACCGATGGCACTATCGTTCTGTTTTGCCATTATTGGTGCCATGATTATGGGTTTAACCTGGTTGCCGGTAGCATCTTCTCTATTTCTGAAACCAATTAAATCAACAAAGAAAAATTTATCCGACAGGTTCATGTCAATAGTAAACAAATCCTATTCACCGGTAATTGTTTGGGCTTTTGGTCACAAGAAAATAGTGTTAAGTGCAGCATTGCTTTCTTTGCTTTTTACGGTATTCCTTTTTACACGAATTGGAGGCGAATTTGTACCTACTTTAGATGAAGGTGATTTTGTAATTCAGCCTGTATTAAAAACAGGAACATCGCTGTCAAAAACGATTGAAACAACCACCAAAATGGAACAAATTTTGTTGAAAAACTTCCCCGAGGTTGATAAAATTGTTAGTCGTATAGGAGCCGCCGAAGTTCCTACCGACCCCATGTCGATGGAAGAAATAGATATGATTATTAAACTTAAACCACATAGTACGTGGACCAGTGCAAAAACTAAAGAAGAATTGGCTGATAAATTTTTAGCGGCACTTTCTGCGATACCCGGAATTGAATACGAATTTACACAACCTATCGAAATGCGGTTTAATGAGCTTATAACCGGAGTACGTTCGGACATTGCCGTTAAGATTTTTGGCGATGATTTAGAATATATCAACAAAAAAGCAATAGAAATTAAAGGTTTAATCGACGGAATACCCGGGGCAAGCGATATAATTTTGGAAAAAACAGCAGGGCTGCCACAAATAAAAATCGAATACAATCGCACCAAAATTGCGTACTATGGTGTTGATATTAAAACTCTAAACAATTATCTTGCTACCGCATTTGGCGGAAATGCCTCCGGGGTAGTGTTTGAGGGAGAGAAGCGTTTCGATTTGGTTGTACGCTTCGACAACGGGAACCGAACCAATATTGAAGACATAAAACAACTAAAAATTCCTATCCCAAACGGAACTCAAATCCCTCTTTCGGAATTTGCCGAAATTCAATATGCCCAAGGACCTGCCAAAATATCAAGAGAAAATACACATCGAAGAGTTGTTGTCAGTATTAATGTGCGTAACAGAGACCTTCAATCGGTAGTAAAAGATATTCAAACCTCCATTGATAAAAATATCACATTAAAACCCGGTACTTACATAGCCTACGGTGGTCAATTTGAAAATTTGCAGAATGCAACCAACCGACTTTTAATTGCTGTACCGGTGGCACTTCTGCTAATATTTATTTTTCTGCATTTTGCATTCAAATCACTAAAAGATGCAATAATGATTTTTACGGCTATTCCACTTGCAACAGTCGGAGGCGTTCTCTTTCTTTGGATAAGAGGAATGCCATTCAGTGTTTCGGCAGGTGTCGGATTTATTGCCCTATTCGGAATAGCCGTTTTAAACGGAATTGTGTTAATTGAACATTTAAAAGAAATTATGCACACAGGGAAAATGAATATTCGTGATTTAATTATTCAAGGCACAAAAGCCAGACTTCGCCCTGTGATGCTTACTGCCGGTGCTGCTGCAATGGGATTTTTACCCATGGCAATATCAACAGGTGCCGGTGCCGAAGTACAAAGACCTTTGGCAACGGTAGTTATTGGGGGACTTTTTACATCAACCATGCTTACCACCATAGCATTACCATTGATGTTTGAAATTTTTCACAATATCGTTGGTATAAAACTATTCCCATTGCGTATTATAAGATCTAAACACAGTATGGTAATTCTTATATTTTTACTGCTGTCCTTCCCTGTTTTTGGACAAACCAAAGAAATAAAAATGTCCGATGCCATCAACACAGCATTACTCAAAAACAAAGAAATAAAAGCCTACTTGCTCAAAGTTGATGAACAAAAAGCATTGATATCATCTGCTGTTGAGTTGGAAAAAACAACCTTCACTTATGGGATCGACCAGAATAATGTAGCGGAAAATAATCATCCTTTAAAAGTTTGGGGTGTTACTCAAAATTTTAGATTTCCTACACTGTATATTGCCGAATTGAACGCAAAAAGGATAGAAAACAAAATTGCAGAAACCGAACTGAAAATCCAAACTGAACGTATCATTAAGGAAGTATCAATTGTATACCTTGAACTTCAGGTAACAAACAAGAAACTTAAAATTTATAGTGATATCGATAGTTTATACCTGAATATATTAAATGGAGCATCTCTTAGAAACAGCAAGGGTGATATCAGCAATCTCGATTTATTAAATATCAAAGCTAAACGGCAACAAATTAAACAGCAATTAAATGAAACAAGATATAATTTTCACAATACATATTCAAAGCTCAAATTATTAATGGGTTACGATAGTTCTTTTGTGGTTTCCGAAGAGATTCAAGTTATAAACAGTACAAATATAAACATTGATTCTATAAATTTCCTACTCTGGTTAAACAATAAGCAAGCCCTAAGTAAAGCCAATATCAGAATTGAAAAAAATAAACTTTTACCCGATATCTCGCTAAATTATTTTGTGGGAACTAATTCTTTTGAAAATTCAAAATACTATCACGGAATTGAGCTTGGTATCTCTATACCATTATTTTATAATGCACAAAACTCTAAAATAAAAGCATCTGAAATTGCATTCGATGCAACCAATTATTTTTCAGAATATGAAGTTGAACTTTTAAAAACAAAGCAAAAAGAGCTTTTAAATACCCAAGAAAAACTTAAAGAATTATTAGATTACTACAATCAGAATGGAAATAAACTATATGATGAAATTATACGAACTGCAAATCTTAGTTTTGAAAATGGCGAAATTGATTTCTTTAAGTTTGCAACAATATCCGAAACAGCACTTCAAATAAAATTGGATTACCTAAACAACTTAATAAACTATAACATTGCAACACTTGAACTAAATTACCTTTCAAAATAATACGAAATGAATAAACTAAAAAATCTAATATTATTTACCACTTTATCGATGATCATGTTTGCGTGTGGCTCTAAAAACCAAGAAACCTCCGAACAAGACACAAGTCAGGTTGAAATTACGAACCAACAGTTCATTACCGATTCAATGCGAATGGGAAAAATTGAAACAAGAGAGTTTGAAAACACAGTAAAATGCAGTGGAACTATTGTATCATTGCCGGGAGGTATGGTAAAAGTAAATGCACCGTTTCGAGGCTTAGTAAAAAATATCTATTTCCAAAATGGGCAATTTGTAGAAAAAAACGTGCCATTGGTAGAGATAGCTGGCAATGAAATAATTGATATTCAAAACGAATATGCCGAAGCAGCTGCAAATTACAAACGTTCAAAAAGCGAATATGAACGAATAAAATCGCTATACAACGAAAAAGTAACGTCTGAAAAAGATTTTATCCTTGCCGAAACTGAATATAAAATATCTTTGGCAAAATACAATGGATTCAAATTAAAAATTGAATCTATTGGTCTGTCAGTTTCAAAAATTGAGAATGGAGAGTTTTACACTTCCTACGTAATAAAATCGCCCATTAATGGAATTATATCCGGATTCAAAACAAATATTGGTTCGTATATCGACACTCAGACCGAATTATTAGAAATAATCAACATGGATATGCTTCAGCTTAAACTTTCAGTATTTGCAAAAGATATCGTTGATGTTAAAAAAGGGCAATCTGTTCGGTTTAAATCTACATACGGTAAAAATTTATACACTGCCACAATAAATTCTATTGGTGTTGTTATTGATAATGAAGTAAAATCTATTGATTGTTATGCTACTTTTAATGACAAGCTGCAAACAAACACGATTGTTGGCGAGTTTATCGAAGCCGAGATAGTAACAAAAACAGATACCGTTAATGCGTTAGCGGCTGATGCTATTATTACCGATGAAAATACAACTTATATTTTAATATTGAACAAACAAGATAAAGACAAATATTTATTCAATAAAATAAAAGTTAAAATAGGCAGAAAATATAATGGCTATATTCAGATTAATGAACCAAAAACAGATGATTCGATACTTATCGATGGAACCTATAATATTTCTTTGTAAATCAATAGTATAGATACCGACAATACCAAAAAACAGCGAAATTTACACTTCTCTCAATTTCCATTTTCCTTGTTTAAAGAAATAGAATGATATTAATGAAACCACTGTTTGTGAGCTAATTAAAGCATAGTAAACACCGTTAAGTCCGATGTTTAGCGTAATTGCCAAAAAGTAGGCTAATGGAATTTCTAAAACCAGATAAGCAAAAAGATTGATAAACAGCGGCGTTGAAGTATCGCCGGCACCGTTGAGTGCTTGCATAAAAATCATACCGCCACCGATTGAGAGAAACGCAAATCCGAAAAATCGCAAACTTTCCGCACCGAGTTCAATTACCTGAATTTCAGTAGAAAACACACGAATAAGCAGTGTGTTGAAAAATATTAGAATTAAACCTACAACGGTCATAAATCCAATATTGAAAAAAAAAGTAATCCAAACCGAACGTTCTGCTCGTGCCGGTTGCTTTGCACCCAGATTTTGTCCCACCAATGTTGCTGCCGAATTGCTGAATCCCCACGCCGGCAGCAATGCGAAAATAACGATACGAACAGCAATTGTATATCCTGCCAGAGCCGCACTGCCGAAGATACTCACAATTCGAACCAAACCAATCCACCCAATTGTATCGGCAATGTGTTGCATGACAGTTCCAAACGACAATTTGATAATGTGTCGCATAACATCAAAATCAATTGATAAATGTTTAAGTTTTAATTGAACTCTTATTTTACCAAAAAACAAAAGATACAATTGATATAAAACTCCGGTTCCGCGTCCAATTGTTGTTGCAACGGCTGCTCCCGTTAATCCCAATTCAGGAAAAGGTCCCAATCCGTAAATCAGGCATGGGTCTAAAATGATATTCAGAATATTTGCAATAAATAAAACCCGCATCGAAAGTGCGGCATCGCCCGAACTGCGGAGAACTCCGTTAATTACAAACAACAAAATGATGACAAAATTTCCGCCAAGCATGATAGCGGCAAACGGTGTTCCGATTGCGATAACTGATTTCGATGCTCCCATCAAAGCGAGTAAATCTGAGGCATACAGAATTCCAAAAACCGCAATGACGGCAGATGCTGCCAATCCGACCAAAATAGATTGAACCGCAGCCACGGAAGCTTGTTCAGATTTTTTTTCGCCGATACGGCGTGCAACAACAGCTGTTGCAGCAACACTAAGTCCTCCGCCGACCGAATAAACGATGACAAGAAAGGCTTCCGTCAATCCGACAGCCGAAATTGCTTCTGAACCCAGATGGGAAACGAAAAAAATATCCGTAATTGCAAAAATCGATTCCATCACCATTTCCAAAATCATGGGGATTGAAAGAAGCAGTATTGCTTTGTTTAAAGATATTTTTGTAAAATCGACTGTGTTGCCCGAAAGGGATTCGCGCAAAAGTCGCAGCGATTTTTTTATTGTTTTCAAGTGTTATTACTTTTTAAATGAATGCTTTATCGACAACAGCCAAATTGCAAACTGAGCTTCCCGATTGTTTGCGAAGTTAGTAATTTTTTAGAAGCCTTTTCACTTGAAATTACAGCCTTATTTTCACTATGGCAATTTTAATCCTTTTGCTGTCAGATACAAATTATACCAATCATCGTGCGATAAGTTGATTTTTAGAGCTTCCGAACATTGTTTTATTCTTTCGTTATTGGTTGTTCCAATAATTGGTGCTAATTTTGCAGGCAATTTGAAAATCCAAGCCAAAAGAATTGCAGAAACATTGGTTTGATATTCGAGAGCAAGTTTTGTCAGCAATTTACTTGTATTGATTTGATTTTCGGATTCCGATTTCGCATAAAAACCCTTTGCTAATGGACTCCATGCCTGAATTTCAAAATCTTCGGCACGAGAATATTCGAGCATTCCGCTGATACAATATATTTCTGTGTTAGCTGTATTATTGACAAAAAAACCGGCATCAATCATCAGCGAATGATGTAAACTGAATTGAATTTGATTGGTAACAAGAGGAAAATCATAAGCGTCGTACAGAGATTTCATTTGATAAACCGACATATTGCTGACTCCAAATTCTCTGACAAGTCCTTTTTCTCTGAGAAAATCGAAAGTTTCGGCAATTTCTCGTACATCTGTCAGCACATCGGGGCGATGAATGAGAAATGTATCGAGATATTCTGTTTCTAAGTTTTCAAGAGATTTTAAAACTTGATTTTCAATATATTTTCTCGAAGAATTGTAAATATTCGATTCGTTGATTCCTGCTCGCAGTAAAATTCCTGCTTTTGTTTGAATTTTTATCTTTTCGCGTAGTTCGGGCTTGGATTTCAAAATTCTGCCGAAAACAGTTTCCGCTTTTCCGCCGGCGTAGATATCGGCATGGTCGAAGGTGTAGATACCACATTCTAAGGCTGTTTCAATTGCTTCTGTTGCCGTTTTTTCGTCTTCTTTTGAAATTGGATTCGTGTTCCAACCGCCGCCAAAATTCATACAGCCGAGAATGATTTTTTTTTTGTACATTTTTTAGAGATTTTCGTAAAAGTTTTATTTATATTCAAATTTAGAATATTTTTGTACAACTTTCAACACTGAAACAATATCATTGAAAATTTCACTCAAATAATACAATACAATGAGAAAAAAAATTGCAGCCGGAAATTGGAAAATGCACACCAACTTACGCGAAGGCATTGCCTTGGCATCGGAAATCGACAAGAAACTTCAAAAATCGCCGATTAATCCGGAAATCGGAATCGTTATTGCGGTGCCTTCTACACATTTGGCAAGCGTTGCACAAGCGATTGACACCACACGGATTTGTCTTACCGCTCAAAATGTTGCTTATGAAACCAAGGGTGCTTATACGGGCGAAATTAGTGCTGCAATGTTAAAATCGGTCGGTGTAAAAGCCGTGCTGATTGGGCATTCTGAACGTCGTGCATATTTCGGCGAAACAGACGAAATACTAACGAAAAAAATCACACGTGTGATAGAAAACGATATGAAAGCAATTTTCTGTTGCGGAGAAGTTTTAGAAGACCGAAATGCAAAAAATCATTTCAATATCGTTGAAAATCAAGTTAAAAATGCCTTGTTTGGATTCTCGAACGACGATATACAAAAAATAATTATCGCCTACGAACCCGTTTGGGCAATAGGCACCGGCGTTACGGCAACATCGGCACAGGCACAGGAAATGCACGCTTTTATCAGAAAAATTGTTGAAAACAAATTCGGAAAAGACATTGCCGAAAATATGACA
The DNA here is from genome assembly GCA_020721645.1 of Draconibacterium orientale. Classification (GTDB taxonomy): domain Bacteria; phylum Bacteroidota; class Bacteroidia; order Bacteroidales; family JAADGE01; genus DYMH01. The sequence continues at coordinate 8,595 of DYMH01000046.1, read as the reverse complement.
ATTCTCTATGGAGGCAGTGTAAAACCCGATAATGCAAAAGAACTTTTCTCGCAAACCGATGTGGACGGCGGACTCGTGGGCGGAGCTTCTTTGGATTCGGAAGATTTTTACAAAATTGCAGCTTCGTTCTAATTTTATTCAAAAATAACAAACCACCTTTTAATCTTGATTTTAAGGTGGTTTTTCTTTTGCAGAAAATGCTTAATTTTTGCCTATAAGTAAAGAAATAATTCATATATTTGATTAATATAAAACCGCCCCGATGTCTTTTCTCAACTTTTACAAAAAAATTACATTCATTTTGTGTGGTTTTTTTTTCAGCCACTTTTCATATTCTCAGCCCGATTCTGTCAATTACAACGATTTGATTTCGATGCCTTTGAAAGATTTACTGAAAATTAAAGTTTTGGGCGTAAGTAAATATGAAGAGTCTCAAGCCGAGGCTCCTGCGAATGTTATTATAATAACTAAAGAACAAATAAAAGCTAACAGTTATCAGGATTTGAGCGATTTACTGAAAAATGTTCCCGGAATTGATTTGGTTGATAATGCACGTGGTTATGGAGAATTTTATATTTTACGCGGTATTCAGGGAAACGATCGGTTTTTGATACTTGTTGACGGCGAAAAAATAAATCCGGTAAGCGGCACATTTTTATCGGTCGGAAATTCTATTGCTCTGAATTTTGCCGAACGAGTTGAAATTATTTTCGGTCCGGCTTCCGTGATGTACGGAGCAGATGCTTTTTCGGGCGTTATCAACATTATTTCAAAAACACCGAATGAAAAATTTTTATTATCGGCGAAAGGAGATTTCGGGAGTTTAAACACAGCGAGCGGAAGAATTTCGACACAATATAAATCTTCGAAGAATTTAACTGTCAGCTTTTTTGCTCGATATTTTCAATCCGACGGTCCGGATTTTACGCAAAGAGATTCGGGTTATATGCAGATTTTAAATTATCCTGCTCCGCTTCGCAATAAATTTGAACAACCGATATACGATCATACGATTTTTTTAAAAACATCATATAAAAATATAACACTATCATATTTCAGACAGCATTTCAACGAAGGCAACTCGCTTGGAATGAAACAATTGAGTTATATTTACAATAAGGAAGGGAAATGGGCTTTTAATAATAATATTTTTCAAGCAGCTTATAATAAAATTTTGCAAAAACAAAGTTCTATAAATTTTTCGCTGGCTTATATCAACCACGTTCAAGACCCAAACAGCTTGTTTTATAAAATGAATCTTTCCGTTTTTCCAAATCAACCTTTCAAGCAATATTTGACAGGGAAAGACAATTCGGTCAGAAGTCAAATAGTTTACAATAAGCAACTTTACGAGAAGTTTAAAATCGTAACAGGTTTGGAGTTTGAATATTCAAAAAGCATTCCGCCGTATGCCAACGACCAAGTTTTGGGAAATTCATACAAATTTGAAGGAGAAAACGCAAAAATTATAGAACAAAAATTGACCATTGAGGAGCAAAAATTAGCAACGTTTGCCCAAATTTCTTATGCAATTTTCAGTAATCTGAATTTCGTTATCGGAGGACGTTATGACTACTCGAAACGATATCAATCTACCTTAAATCCAAGAATCAGTCTGGTTTACAACCCTTTTAAAAATACAAGTTTTAAGTTTATATACGGAACGGCATTTCAAGCACCCTCACTTTTTTATCAGTACGAACAGTTTGGTGCTTCAACAACGGTAATGCTTTCTGTTGATGAAATCAAAAAAACAAATCCTTCGTGGGAATTAGAAAATCAAATTGTAAAAACGTTTGAACTATCGGGTAATCAATTAATTAACGAAAATTTCAAAATAAATATTTCGGGTTATCACAGCGTATTGGAAAATTTAATTGAACGTGTAAATTTCAGCGATTCGGTCTATAATAAATATTTCAGCACCGCTGATACTTCGATTTACTCGAATGGATTCAGGAATGAAAATATAGGAAAACAAATCATTTCGGGTATTGATTTCAGAGCAGAATATTCGATAAGCAATCATTTTTATACCAATTTATCGTATTCATTTATCGATGCTTATTCGATAAAATCGACAGGCAACATCCCCATTCCTCGCATTGCAAGCCACAAGTTTTGGCTTGGTTTGTCGTATCAAGATTTTTTTAAATATTTTACAATCTCGACACGAATGAAATATTTTGGGAGAATTAGCAATTGCAATCAAGCAGCATTTCAAAACGGAACTCAACCCGGATATTTTAATGCCGATGTCAATCTATTAATCAAAAATCTTGTAAAAAATACATCTTTTTATGTTCGCATAGAAAACATTCTAAATTCTAAATATGACCATGGCGGTTTGATAGATCAGGTATATTATCTTCCGGTTGTGGCACAACCCGGAATCGTTATCAGAGGCGGATTTGAAATTATTTTGAGCAAATAACGGGAGGCTTCATGTCAAAATTAAAAAATACATACTTCTTATTTTTGTTCGGCATTGTGATTTTTTTGTCAATCAATTCGGTTTCGGCTCAAATAAAAACTGAAACCCTGAAAGCTGCTTTTTTATATCATTTCACACAAAACATTACTCTAAGAAATGAATATTCGATTTCGACATATAAAATTTGCTTTTTGAGTCCGGATTCAGCTGTTTATAGAGAATTTATGAAAATTTTGAATACCGAAAAAATCAAAAATAAAATCAACGGAAAACCTGCCGAACTTATTTGTAAGACAAAACCTACAGGTTTTTCCGGTATTCAAATGCTTTATATCGATAAATCGTATAATGATTATATTGAATCAATTGCAGATTTAATTCAAGGGGAAAATATTTTGCTTGTTACCGACCAATATGCTGATGCAAAATACATTATGTTGAATTTTCTGTATGAAAAAAATCAGCAAACGATTTCTTTCGAAATGAACAAAGCAAATTTGATTGTCGAAAATTTGGCGTTCAAACCCGATATTTTGCTTTTGGGCGGTAAGGAAATTGATATCAGAGATTTGTACGAGAATACAAAAAAAAATGTTGGATAAATCTGTCAGCGAACTCGAAAAAGAAAAGCAATTGATTGAAATTCAAAAAAATCAACTCAACAAGCAAATTCGCGAAGCTGACAGTTTACGGCAAAATATCAATTTCTTGACTTCAAAAATATCGACGAGCGAAGATCGTTTAAAATTTCTGACACACAGCATTGTAAGCCAACAAAATAACTTAAACCAAAAATTACATGAAATTCAAATTCGAGAAGATAAAATCAAACAGCAAAATTTACAAATATCATTTAAAGAAAATCAAATTGCGCAACAGACTTTGAAATTGGACAGTTTGGAGGAAGAAAGTTATATTCATCAGCAAACAATTGATTTTCAAAAAATAATATTGGATTCAAAAGAAAATAAAATTGCCAAACAAAAAAAAAATCTCTATTTTTTAATCTTCGGAGGGTTTTTATTACTTCTTTTCGGAATTGTAATTCTAACTGCTTTTTTGGTAAAAAGGTCAGCGGCAGCTCACTTGGAATTAAAAGTTGTGGAACGAACACGAGAATTGCAGGAAGAAATCGGAGAACGTATCAATACGGAAATTGAATTAGAAAAACATAAATGCCATTTAGAACAATTGGTTGAAGACAGAACAGTCGAAATATCAAATATTTACGATGAGTTAAAATCTGCCCATACGGTTCAAATCAATGTCAATGAAATATTGAATCAACAGAAAGAAGAATTGGAGCAAACCTTAGAAATGTTGAAACTTACTCAAAATCAATTAATTCAATCTGAAAAAATGGCTTCTTTGGGTATTTTAACAGCAGGAATTGCACACGAAATCAACAATCCGATAAATTTTATCAATTCGGGTTTGGAAGGATTAAATTCAATTGTTACTCAATTAACAGAAATTCTCGAAAAATATAAAAATAATTCTGAAAAATTTCAAACAAAAAATGAAAGTGATTTTGATAATATCGACTTTCTGATTTCGGGAATTCAAAAAATGACTAAAAACATAAAAACCGGTGTAATTCGTTCTACCGAGATAATAAAAAGTTTGAATGCGTTTTCGCGAACAGAAGACGAAAATCTCATTTTAAGCGATATATGTAAAATAATTGATTCCGCTCTGGTTTTGCTGTACAACAGTTACAAAAATAACATAGAAATAGTAAAAAATTACGGCGAACCAATTGAAATATTTTGCTTTCCGGGAAAATTAAATCAGGTTTTTGTTAATCTAATTCTAAATGCTGTGCAAGCAATTGAAGATAAAGGAAAAATTATTATTTCGGTTTCAAACGGAGAAGCGTCAAATGTAAAAGAAAAAGTATCTAAATTTGTAAAAATTACATTGAAAGATACAGGCTTCGGTATGCCTGACAATGTTAAAAACAGAATTTTTGAACCGTTTTTCACTACCAAAGAAACCGGAAAAGGAACCGGACTCGGACTTTCGATTACTCACGGAATTATCGAACAACATAACGGCAGAATTGAAGTGAACAGCAAACCCGGAGAAGGAACGGAATTTATAATATATTTGCCTACGGATTTGAAATAACAATAAAAGACTATGAATTTTATCAAAGAACCGATTCTATATGTCGATGATGAATTGGAAAATCTCGAAGGTTTTCAATTTACCTTTATGAATCAATTCAACATTTCTACTGCTTTATCCGCCAAAAAAGCACTCGAAATATTAGATTTACAAAAGGTAAAAGTGGTCATTTCCGACCAAAAAATGCCGGAAATGTCGGGCATCGAATTAATGAAAATTATTAAAGAGAAACACCCCAATATTATTCGTATCATTCTCACCGCGTATGCCGACATCGAAAATGCCATTGAAGCTATAAATTCGGGCGAAATATATCGCTATTTGTCAAAACCTTGGAATAAAACGGATTTGAATCTCACAATACAAAGTGCACTTGATACTTATAATTTGAGAGAAGAAAATAAGAATCTTATTAATAATTTGCAAAAAACAAACGAGCAACTCGTTGAAAAAATTAAACAATTAGAAATTTCGGAAAACGAATTACGACAGGCAAACGAAGAATATCATTCGCTCAACGAAGAATATCAGTCGCAAAACGAAGAACTCTCGGAGGCAAACTTACGAATTTCGGTAAGCGAAAATCTGCTCAGAAATGTAACAGATAATATTCCTGCTTATGTTGCGGTTGTAGATGCCGATACTTTGGTCTATAAATTTGTAAATCAGAAGTTTGTCGATGGATATAAAAAATTGCGAGAAGATATTATTGGCTCGCATATTTCTGAAATAATCAGCGAAAAAAACTACGAATTTGCTTTGCCTTATATTAACAAAATACGTGCTGGCGAACAAGCCTCATACATCAATATATTTGAGCTTGCCGAGGGCAAACGTTATTTCAATGTAAATTATGTTCCCGGATTTGATAAAAACGGGGCTGTTAAAGACATTCTGGTTTTAACTCACGATATTACCGTGCAAAAACATTCCGAAATTGAATTACTGTTAGCAAAAGAAAAAGCAGAAGAAAACGACCGTTTGAAAACGGCTTTCCTGCAAAATATGTCGCACGAAATCCGGACTCCGATGAACGCAATTATCGGATTTTCCACCTTACTGAACAATCCTGAAACAGATGAAGAAAAAAGAATAAAATTCACTTCAATTATCATCAATAACACCACACAATTGTTGTCGATTGTGAATGATATTTTAACAATTTCGTCTCTAGAAACACATCAAGAAAAATTAGATTTTAAAACAGTATCCGTTAATGAAATAATACGTGAGCTATATTCGGTTTTTAAATTACAAGCTGAAAATCAAAATATCGATTTACGAATAAATACCCCCTTATCCGACGAACTATCGAAGATAGAGAGCGACAAAACAAAAATCATACAAATAATCAGCAATTTACTCACAAATGCTTTGAAATTTACTCACAAAGGTTACGTAGAATTTGGTTACACACAGAAAGACAATAAGTTGGAATTTTTTGTCAAGGATTGTGGTATCGGAATTAAAGACGAAATGTTCGACAAAATTTTCGACCGCTTTACCCAAGCCGATGATACCATTCGACAAGCATACGGTGGAACAGGTTTGGGTTTGACCATTTCGAAAGCCTTTGTTGAACTGCTTGGCGGCAAAATTTGGGTGGAATCGGAATACGGAAAAGGGGCAACTTTTTATTTTACAACTTCAAAAAAATCAATTTCAGAACAGCCGCAAAACGAAGTAATCACTACAAACAAAGATATTTCCACCATTTTGGTTGCCGAAGATCTCGATTATAATTACGTGTTTATCGAAGAAATATTGTCTCACTCAAAATACAAAATAATACAAGCCCACAACGGAAAAGAAGCCATCGAAATTTGCAAAACTGTGCCCAATATTGTTTTGGTTTTGATGGATATTAAAATGCCCATTCTCAATGGATTTGAAGCTGCCAAGCAAATAAAAGATTTTCGCCCCAATTTACCTATCATCGCCCAATCGGCTTATGCCTTGGAACACGAAATTGAAAATTATAAACAAATTTTCGATGCCTATCTTACAAAACCATTGAATATTAATGTTTTGAAACGAATTATCGAATCATTTACAAACAAATAAATAAAATTCCGATAAGTACAAATTGAAAAATTCATCAACGACAGGTTTTCAACTTGTTACAAAAGTGGTTGAAAACACTAAGGGAAACTTTTCTGTACAGCATTATTTAAATTGAAACAAATCTGCAAAAACAATTGCTGCAACAGCTTCCACAACAACAGGAACACGCATGGCGATGCACAAATCGTGCCGACCGGCGACAATCAATTCCGCTTTTTCGTTATTGATAAAATCGAATGTTTGTTGAGCCAATCCGATACTCGACGTGGGTTTCACGGCAACACGAAAAACGAGTTCGTTTCCGTTGGTAATGCCGCCGCTGATGCCGCCTGCATTATTGGTTTCGGTTTTTCCGGTTTTGTCGATATAACAATCGTTATGCTGCGAACCTGTCATTTTTGCCGCATAAAATCCGCTGCCAAACTCAATGCCTTTGATTCCGGGAATGGCAAAAACTGCATGAGAAATGAGCGATTCTACACTGTCGAAAAAAGGTTCGCCCAGTCCGACCGGCAAATTCCCGATGCGACATTCCACGATTCCGCCCACAGAATCTTTTGTTTTCATCGCTTTTTCAATTGCCGCTTCAATATCTGTATTTCCGGCAGCTTCAATAAGTTTTGCTTCAAACGTAATATTTTTGCAGATTTTCTTGGCAACCACACCGGCAGCAACTAATCCAAGTGTCAATCGCCCGGAAAAATGACCGCCACCGCGAAAATCCTGAAACTTATTGAATTTTTGTGAAGCAACAAAATCGGCATGCCCCGGTCTCGGAACTGACTTAAATTGAGAATAATCAGAAGGTTTTGTATTTGAATTGCGAAACAAAATTGTCAGAGGTGCACCGGTCGAAAAACCATTGAAAACACCGCTGACAATTTCGGGCAAATCTTCTTCAATGCGAGGCGTGGTGCCTTTTGTACCGCTTTTTCGACGTTGCAAATCGGGCAAAAAATCGCTTTCGCAAATCGAAATTCCGGGCGGACATCCATCAACAAGCACACCGACCGACTTTCCGTGCGATTCGCCGAAAATATGTATTCTGAATATCCGCCCGAAAGAATTCATTTTTAGTCATTAACATAAAAAAAGTGAAAAATCGAAATTTAATTTTTCACTTTTAGTTTTTAGTTTTTCACTTTTTCAAAGGTGCTCCGCACGACGAACATTTTGTGTTTGCAGCCGGATTTACTGTTCCGCAATATTCACATTTAATATCTGCCGGAGGAGGTGGTGTATTGTTTGTATTATTGGTGTTGTTAGATTTTACAGTATCATCGGCAGCTTTTTTCTCGTTGATTTGATTTTGTGCTATCATCAAATCGTCGTAGGCTTTTGTCAGCATATCATACGCTTTTGTTATAACTTCGCATGGGTCGGAAGTAATTTCTGTTTTTCCATCGGCTAAAATTTGGTTCACTTCGCTCAATGTGAGTTTAGCTTCATCGACCGATTCGTTGGCAAAACGTTTTTCATCGCCTTTTTGTCCCATTTTTGCCGTTTTTACATCAGTAATCTTAGAATCGAGTTTGGTCATTTTATCTTTCATTTCGGATAATTGACCGACACAACCCGTTTCAAAAACAGTGTTTGCTTCCGACATTTTTTCGGCTTTTTTCTCTTTGTCTGCAATACTTTCGGCTTGCGACCAAATGGATTTTGCATTTTCGATTTTAGAGTCGATAAATGCCGAAAACACAGGATAAGCGGCTTTGAGTGAACTCATTTTTTGCAGATTATCGTTCCACGATTTTTGTTCGTTTTCTACGCTCGGACCGCACGAAACAAATAGAATTGCAACAAAGAAAGACATCAAAAAGGTAAATTTTTTCATAAGAATTAAGGTTTAATAAATTTAGATGCAATATACATATTTTCGAGAAAAATCATCATATAATTATGAAAAATTTATTTTTAGACTTATTTACTTAATCAATACAATTTGCGACCAATTCAAATTTATG
>DYMH01000189.1 GCA_020721645.1 Draconibacterium orientale | reverse complement strand
GCCCGCTAAGATAACTATTTTTTTCTTTTGGTGCAATTTACGGATAAGCATATTACTTATACCTACAACGAAAACCATTTTGTCGAAACCGAAACGTATTTTAATATCGACACAAACGAGCCAATAAAAATTTTAACATACAGTTATTCATATCGATAAAAATAAAAAAAAAGCCGAAAACTGTTCGGCTTTTTTTTGATTATTATTTCAGCAGTTTGAACGATTCAACAAATTTTGTAATTTCAACTTTATTTTTTGCCGAACCTTGTGCCAAAACATAAATTTGATACAAGCGGTTATCGACCATATAAAATCGCCCCTTTACAAGCATTTCCACGTCTTGTGAAGACCCTTTTGCTTCAAATTCGATACCCGGATGCCCATTAATGGTGATATTTTTTTCGCTTAAAATTTTTGCATCACCCAATTCGCCCAAAGCACCTGTTTTACCACCTTGCAGAATATCGTTTTTATTCGAGGCATCGACCAAGGCTTTCGGCATGTCCGAAATACCAATAAAATAGGCTTCTTCATCGGTACTGTAAACAAACATATTCAGGTCGATATTGCCGGCATCGGTTGGGGTGGCTTGTGTCGATTGGGTTGGCGTTTGAGGGAAAAGTACCGAAAAATTGTACTTTTCTGATACAAAGGGTTTAATAACACTAATTTCCGTATTTTGAGTATCGGAATTGGTCGTGGTTTTATTGCCGCACGAAATGAATAGACTTGCAAGAATTGCAAAAACTAAGGAGATTTTTTTCATTTTTTTGAGTTTTAGTGGATAAATGATTCGATAAATATACGAAAAAAAATATTTATGCACCTATGAGTTCGGTATAAAAAGCAGAATTTGTGAAATCAAAGCCGCAAGGCGGTTTTCTAATTAACTGTAAAACAATATTTTGTGATTTGATAATTTTGCAAATATAATCGCCATGCGGCTTATTATACCGGATTCATCTATATTTCTCAAACGACAGACTAAGGATTATTTTCAGTCATTTTTGGAGTTTTCCGGTTAATAATTGTTGATGTGATATTTAAAATTTCTTCACGTAATTTAATCATTTCGATAAATTTCGCTTGTTTTTTCTTGAAAGTGAAACGTGCCAAAAATCCGAACTTTTGAAAATATCGAAAATAAAAAAACGACAACAATCCGGTAAAAGGCAGGCTGATAATGTAGATAACAGATATTGCCCAATGCTGAAAAATCAGTTGTATGAAGATTGTTTGCAGGATATAGAAAATCGGGAACAGAATTAATCCAAAAACAAACACCACCGAACTTTCAAATTGTCGGTCTTTTAATTTTGATGTAACAAATTTTGGGAGAAGTGCGGGCAAAATATTATTGAAGCTTCCGTATAAAAATAGGGGCAAAGTGGAAAGGAGTAACAAAAATCTGAGAAATAATTTGGGAGAAGCGATTGCTTTTTCAATATAAATATCTTCCATATTGGTTTTAAGCAACATTTCTTGATATTTAGTTGTCTTTTCGGATAAAATTTGAAATTCCAAAGGGTTGTTTTGGGCAAATTGTTCGATGGCGGCAATGAGTTTTTGGTCGGCTGCAAATTTGTGTTCGGGTGTGAATTTGTTAAACCCCATGGCTTTCATGGTTGGCACATCGCACATTTCGCGAAGTGTTTCAAAATTATCGTACTGCGATAAATCTTCGATATGTATGATAAGGTTTTTGATTTTTTCTGACATTCGGTCGCCCAAAGCCAACATGGCTTTTTGCGGGTTTTCTTTATACATCTCGTAATAATCGGAGACCGAAATCGCTTGTCCGTAGCGTACCATTAATACCGAACGAAAATTCCAATAATTAGAATAATAAATGCCAACCGGAACAATTTTTACATCTAACGAATATCCGTGACTTTCTTCGGCTTGAAAGGCAACACGTTGAATGCCTTTTTTCAAAATCCGTAAGTGGCGTTTGTCGGTATGTTGTGCTTCGGGAAAAATGGCAATTTTTTTCTTTAATACGATGATATCAACTGTTTTTTGAAAAATCAACTCGTTCAATTTCAATTTCTCTTTTCCGTCGCGAATCCTAAAAACCGGAAGAATTTTGAAAGAAAATAATATTCGGGACATGATTTTGCCCGAAAAAATATCCGAACGTGCCAAAAAAACAATGGGTTCGTCTTGCGTAAACAGCACTGCCAGTGCGTCCATCAAGGCATTTTGATGGTTGGGTGCAAACAAAACCGGTTTGTCGCGAGGTATATTTTCGGTGCCGGTTACGATTACTTTATGATAGAATATCGAATTGTGTAAAAACTTTAAAAGACTGTGTGCAAAGGTATAACCCCACGATTTTTTTTCAACTTTACCTAAATCCATTGTTTCTTTTTTATGGTCAAATGCTTTGGTTGTGAAAGCAAATCTAAAAAAATCTTTGAGTTTGAGATTGGTTTTTTTAATAAAATTAATTTAAAATCGCTTAGTCATTCAAAACGACTAAGCGATGATAAACCAAACCTCTAAGATTTTAAAGTTTTAAGAATGATAATATTTCCGATATTATTCGGTATTTCTTGCCAAACGCAATCCCATTGCATCGTCCTTGTAATGTGTCTCGTAATTTATGCGACTTGTAACTCGCGATGTTTCGGCAGTACTCATATAATTTCCGCCGCGGCACACTCTCGATGTTCCGCTTTCGGAACCCAAAGGATTGTCTTTGGGGCTTATTTTGTAATATCCGGCATCATAAATATCCCAACACCATTCCATGCAATTTCCCGACATATCGAAAATTCCCAATTCGTTGGGTTTCTTTTGCCCTACTTTGTGTATTTTATTGCCCGACATCAAGTTCCATGATACTTCGGCGGCATCGTCGCTGCCGCTGTATGCGGTGTATTTCGTTTTATTTCCGCCGCGTGCCGCATATTCCCATTCGGCTTCGGTAGGCAGTCGAAATCCGTTGGCTGACACATCGAATTTAACATTAAAAAATTTCTTTTCGCGTGTTATCTCATAGCACGGTTTCAATCCATTGACTCCGCTCAGCCAATTGGCATACATCACAGCTTCCTGCCACGAAATGTTGTGTGCCGGTAATTCATCGTTTCCTGTTGGAGGAGGGAATCCTACGGCAACGCAAAAAGCTTTATATTCCGAAACCGTTGTTTCAAATTTTGAGATATAAAAACTTTTTAATGTTACATCGTGCACGGGCAACTCATCTAAGTATGCACTGCCGATACGCCCCATGTTAAATGTTCCGCCTTCAAGCAAAATCATTTCGGGTGAATAATTTTGGGCATTTAACGACAGAATGCTCATCAACAATAAAAGTGTAAAAATCATTTTTTTCATACGAGAATGGTTTTAAATTTTATTTCGAAAGAAAATTGTACTTTCCGGGTAAAACGATTTTTTTGCAAAATAATTTTAAAATTGCGGCATTTTTATTAATATTTTAATTTTTTGGCTCAATTTGTTCATCGATTAAATAATTATTTCGGTCGGAAGAGCTTCTGGAAACGAGTTCTGCCAGAAAGCCTGTCAAAAATAATTGTGTTCCGAAAATAATGGTCAGCAATCCGAAATAAAAGAGAGGTCTTTCGGTCATTCTGTATTGAAGAAAAAATATTTTGGAAACCGAAAGATAGATTAAAATAGCGATTCCTGCGAGGAAACTTAAAAAACCGAGGCTTCCGAAAAAGTGCATCGGACGTTTGGCAAATCGTGTCATAAAGGTAATGGACATCAAATCCAGAAAACCGTTGATGAAGCGTTCCATGCCAAATTTTGAGACACCGTATTTTCGTTCTTGGTGTTTCACTTCTTTTTCGGTGATGTTTGTAAAACCTGCTTGTTTGGCAAGTATGGGAATGTATCGGTGCATTTCGCCATAGACTTCGATGCTTTTCACGACTTGATTTTTGTAGGCTTTCAAACCGCAATTAAAATCGTGCAAATGAATTCCGCTCACCATGCGTGCCGTTGTATTGAACAGTTTGCTGGGAATATTTTTGCTGAATTTCGGGTCAAAACGTTTCTTTTTCCAGCCCGAAACCAAATCGAAATCCTGTTCGCGTATCATTCGATAGAGTTCGGGTATTTCGTCCGGATTGTCTTGTAAATCAGCGTCCATCGTAATTACCACATCGCCTTGTGCTTTTTTGAATCCGACATACAAAGCAGGTGATTTGCCGTAATTGCGGCGAAATTTAAAGGCTCGAATATTTTTATTTTCCTTACTCAACAACTCTATAATTGCCCACGATGCGTCTTTGCTGCCGTCGTCTATCATTATAATTTCGTACGAAAACAAATTGTCATTCATCACTTTTTGTATCCACGCAGTCAGCTCGCGAAGCGATTCTTCTTCATTGTACAATGCTATAACAACAGAAATATCCATTAACTTTGATTAAAAAAAATTATTCGAATAGCGGTCGTTCTTTTTTTGTAAATGCCCCAATAATTAAACCTAAAATTCCTGCCGAAATAGCAGAAAAAGCAAGGCTTTGCAAGGCTTGATAAATTGCAGGTTTGTGAAATTGTTCAACCATTTTACCGTATATCATATCTACGGTTTCAGCCGGTATTTGTGGGTTGGCTTCTATTTTTGTCATAAATTCGTTTATCATCGAATCGAAATAGGCAGGGTCGATTGTTTTAAAAAACACAAAAGTATAAATTCCAAGCACAACTGCCGATACAATACCAATTAAAAGGCACGATAACAGCGATTTCCCGTAAGTTATATATCCTTCCGAAAATTTATCGCGATAGGTTTTGGTTCCCAAAAAAATAAAAAAACCGATTAATGTTAATGAAAATAAAAAATTAAAAATACTGAAAGCCGTATTCAGAAGATTGATTCCAAGAACATAAGTTATCATTGAATATGCAACTGTAACTCCCCCTAAAATTAAACCGTAAAGTGTCGAATTTTTGATTAATTTATCCATGATTTGAAATGTATTTATTTGAATACAAAAGTATGAGATTTTATGACATCTGTTAAACTTTTAACAAATATTTAGAAAAATTGTCATTATTTTTGTATTTTCAATTTTCGAAATCGAAATTTGATAAAAAGAATTGAATTTCGCAATTAATAAAAATAGACTTACATACATAAACAATATCATACAAACCATGAGGCTGTTAAAAAGTTG
>DYMH01000045.1 GCA_020721645.1 Draconibacterium orientale | reverse complement strand
CTTGTTACGCCGACCAATTTTGCAATTCTTGATTTTCCGCCCCAACCAATACTGTCTGATTCTGCTGCTAAATAAATTCTACTTTGGCGTTCATTTAATAAGGGTAGTACCTTTTCTATTCTTGATTTTATTACATTATCTGATTCCATATCTTTTTTTATGCAAAGATATGTATTATTTTTTAATTATGAGTATATTATTTATTGACAATTCCTTAGTTGCAAATTTCATTTTCTGTTTTCAAAAGATTTTCTGCTTCGGAAGCATTGTCAACAAAGATAAGCAACGGTTTTTTAAAGTTCCATTTTTTAACAACCGCCTCCACAAGATGTTCTCTGATAAGTAATATTAAAGACTTATTGTATTGTGAGAGCAATTCGCCGAGCGAAAAAGCCCAGCCATTGTCCTGCAACTCGAACGGACCAATTTCATCGACCACAACATAATCGGCATTTTTAAGATTTTCAATATTCAGAGCCTCTATTCCGAGAGTTAATCCGGTTTTGGAAAAAACAAATTGACCAATATCAGCTTGTTCATTTTTATCTGCAATTCGAGCCAAACAGCTTGTTGCCTGTGTTTGAAGGTTTTCAACATCGTAGCCGATTCTAATATTTTCATGCATCACACGAAGGGAGACGATTCCGGCGGCTTTCAAATTTCGATTTTTGAGATGCCTTATTAATTTCCGGACGAAAGCCGTTTTCCCCACTCCTATTTTTCCGGTGATAATGATGATTTTTTGTTTTTTGCTGTCGGCACCTCTGAGCGATTTAAGTCGATATTCGGCTTGGCGTATCAATTTTTGAAATTCTAAAATCGGTTTTTGCAAAAATTTTTTCATCGAAGGAATGTTTGCCATCACAAAAGGCAAGGTTTCAAAAGCCATTTCCAAAGATAAATGAACCTGACGGAATCTCGAATTTTGGAACATTCCACGAATTTTCGGATTGTAAAGTTCTTTGCCCACTGTGGTAAAACCAATCATTACCACCGCTGCTCGCAGGTTCATTTGCCAACCAATCAGAAAGGCATCGAAAACGGTATTTTTCGATGGATTGAACCAAAAAAACAGATAAGAAGCCAAAAAACTGATGGTGACAAATGTTACCCAAAATTTGATTTTTTTCAGTGGCTGTAAAGCTCTTTTATAGTAAAAGCTCCAAAAAACGATTGCCGAAAATCCGAAAACAGTCCACACAATCCAATTCAAATAGTTCGCCGAAATCAATATTAAAATCATTGCCACAAAGTTCACAATCAAGCGTATGTGCGAATATTTGAAATCATCGATTTGAAAGTTCGTGTTTCGATTTTCTTTTTGTAGGAAATCGATATTTTGAGCTATGTTTTCTTTTTGGGCACGTTTCCCGATAAAAATTCCGAATCCGGCGGCTAAAAATCCCCAAATAATATTGATAGCCAGTAAGATAAATATCGGCAACCAAAATATTTCGGTGTGAATATGCAATTGCTTTTGAGCGAATTTTACAAGATTTTCGTACAAATCGATGACATTTAATCCATAGATAATCAGGAAGTTGATTATTTTCTGCACAACATTCCACGACATTGCCAAAATGCCTGCAAGTACGAATCCAAAAGCATTTTGACCAAAAATTCGAACCGAAAGCTCCATCAACAGTCCTTCGGCAAAAATGGCAATCATCGGACCGAAAATCACGGCACTCGGCGACATGGTTTTCATCAAGGCACAAATCAAGCCGGCTCGCCAAAACAAGCCTTTTTCTTTCCAAAAATAACTGATAGCGATTAACAATACAATGCCGATAGTTGTCAGAATATTTCCGGCAAGCGGTATGCGTAAATTATGCAAAAAACTTCCGAAAACAATTTCCGAAGCCGCCCAAATACTTCCGAGTATCGATGCTTTGAGCCATTTTTCGCTGATTTGAACTTGCTTACTCATTCACGATGCAAATTTTTTCGGCACAATATTTAAACAAATGATATACCGAGCCGCCTTCGCCAACAACTTCCATGAGCTTATCGCCATTGGTTATTCGGGTTGCTCCGATTATGTTCACTTTGTTTTGAAAAAGAATATTCGGAATCACACTGCTCGATGGTCCGGTAACAATAACTTGTGTACCGGGGGAAATCGCCTCCAAAAGCCCGTCCAAAGTATGGTTTACCAATGTCAGCCCGGTAATGATGACAATGTCGGATACCGGAATTACTGAATGAAAATTTTCTGCCGGAATATAATAGCGGCGATGCTCAGTTTTAAAAGCATTTTCGTCTAATTCGAGAACAAAAAGTTTGTTTTTTGTTGTTGCAATTTTGTTGATATAACTTTGAAAAGCTCCGACAATTGTTATTGTTTTTTCGCCTGATAGGTCGATTAAATCGATGGGGTCGGTTTTTTCGAGGATTTTGTAGTTTGATTGAGCGATGATTCGTGCAGAAACTGCGTTCAAAACAGCCAATTTGAGCGAATCGATTATTTTTACAGGATAATCGTTTTCAAACAAATCGCTGACTTTTTGACCTATAATTTTCGTTGGTGTAAAATTGCCGAAATCACGATTTTTTTTATGGCAACTCGAAGACGAATTGATGATTGTGCTTGCAGTTCCGCAATTTCCATCGGACAGTTGCACAGCGGTTAAAAAAATCCCAACACGTAAATCGCTGATAATTAGGTTTTCTAATTCGCTTTTGTAATGTGTTTGTATAAATTGAAATGTTTGTTCTAAAATCATTTTTAATTATATTGTGTTGTATAAACTTTAAAAATTAAGTTGCAAAACAATATCAAAATAAACGTTTATGCAAATATTTAAAAAAAAAAGCTGCCAATTTACTTGACAGCTTTTTTTATGATTTAATAGATTGTTTATTGTTTAATGAGCAGGATTGAATATTCTTTGCCTATTTGCAGAGTATAAATTCCGGCACCAAGTGCATTTGTTTTCAAAGTCATGGTGTTTGAATTGATTTTTCCGCAATTCACAACCCGTCCGGTGATGTCGCTGATTTGATAGTTGAAACCTAAAAATTCATTCTGAATGTCAATATTCAACACATCGATAAACGGATTTGGGTACACGCTGACTGAAACTTTTTCGAGAGTCGAAACGCCGGAAAGCTCACTTACCGAAACTTTGAAACCTGTTGATGCTGTTGCGTTACTCAAATCGCTTGCTGTGCAGGTTAAAACATATTCTCCGGCACTGTTGAAATCGGGTTGCAAGATTAAATACCTTGTTTCCTGATTGTACGAAATCCAGTTGGGCAGAGCTTCTCCGTTGCTTTGATTGAGCGAAATTGTAAGCATATCACCTAAATCAATATCGTTAAATGTGTTGGAAGGAATGAGATATGCCATTGTTTCTCCTTCTTTTAATATAATGTCATTCAACGAATTAAGTAATATTGGTGCATCGTTTGTGTTGATAACCGTAACATAGAACGATTGAGTTCCCTTTGCTCCCATTTCGTCGAAAGCGTTGATTTGGATTGAGTACATGCCAACGTGTGCATTTTCGGCAATTCCGCTGAGAGTTAAATGTTCGGCATCGAAATGCAACCATTCGGGCAGCGATTCGGAATCTTGTTGATTTGCCGAATAGCTTGTAATTTGGTCGTTTGCATCGTTTTCAACAAACAAATCGGCAGGCAGAGAAATGTTAAATTCTGCATCTTCCAGTATTTCCAACAGGGAAATCGAACTTGCCGCTTACGGATAAGCATTTTTTATTATATTATAATTTTGATAGTTCTTAACAATTTCCGGCAGATTTCACTTATTTAAGTGTTTAAAGATTTCTATTTTTCCTTATATTTCTTGGAAAATCTGCCGGAACTTGCGGATTTAATGTACTGTTCAATATTTTTTAACGAAAAATTGTTAAAAAGGTTTCTAAACAAATAATAAAATTGACGAAAGGATAAAAACAATATATAAGCTAATTTATTGACAGACAAATTAGAGTATAGTTTTTCGCATAATAAACAATCGAAAATTAAATAATAATTTAACGTTAATTTAGTGTTCAAAAATTTTGTTATATATATAATGTGTGTTTCCTTAAATTTTACATACCTTTTTAACTCTGTCATTTATTAAAAAATCAATCTGAAACAAAATCATTGTAAAAAATTATAAACAACCTTCAAACTGTATCAATATACATAAATAAATATTTGAAACAAAAAAATCGAAATAAAAAAAAAACAATGATGAAAATCAGTTTTAAAACATAAAAAATAAATATTTAAGTATTACGATTTGTGAATATTTTTTTTTTTCTTTGCAACACTGTAAATAAATCTTCATCTGATTTCAGAAAAAAAATAAACAATAAATATGAGTACAGAAGGATTAATCGTATTTTTTCTTGTCGCTGTAACATTAGTAGGCTTCGCATTGGTATTTTCGAGCTTCATTCCGCCGACATCAAAAAATTTATTTAAAGCCGAAACCTACGAATGCGGAATCGAAACCACAGGCATCACTTGGATTCAATTCAATGTCGGATACTACTTGTTTGCAATCTTGTTTTTGATTTTCGACGTTGAAACCGTTTTCCTCTATCCATGGGCAACCGTGATGAAGGAATTGGGCATTGTTGCATTTGTTGAAATATTAATATTTTTAATCATTCTTGGTTTGGGTTTACTTTACGCATGGAAAAAACAAGCATTGAAATGGGAATAGAAAGAAATAATCCGGAAATAGAACAGACCGTTGCCGAATTGGAAGCAAAAGACGGCAAAGGCGGTTTTTTCCTTACTACAGCAGACGCTGTTATTAATTGGGGGCGTAAAAATTCGCTTTGGCCCCTCACATTTGCCACCAGTTGCTGCGGAATTGAAATGATGGCAGCAGGCGGTGCCCGATACGACTTTGCACGCTTTGGAATGGAGGTTTACAGAGCCACGCCCCGACAGGCTGACGTGATTTTCGTAGCCGGTACCATTGTGCATAAAATGGCACCTGTGCTCAAACGATTGTACGACCAAATGGCAGACCCTAAATACGTTATTGCAATGGGAGCCTGTGCCGTTTCGGGCGGTCCGTTTTTCTACAACACCTATTCCGTCATTCGCGGTGTGGACCAAGTCATTCCGGTCGATGTTTACATTCCCGGTTGCCCGCCCCGCCCCGAAGCATTTTTGTTCGGCTTAATGAAATTGCAGGAAAAAATCAAACTGCAAAGCCTTGCCGAAAAAGACGATAAAAAAGAAACGTTCATGTAAAAATAATTTGGAAATTTGTAAATGCGAAAAATGTGAGAATTTTATAAATCTAAAATTATCAATTTTCCATTATCAATTGTCCAATATCAATTGTCCATTCAATTATGACAAACGAACAACTCAAAGAAACGATAGAAAAAAAATTCGACAAAGCAACTTTTGACGAATTTAAAGGTATGTTGAACGTAACGGTGAAGCCCGAAGATATTCATCAATTGTTAGACTATCTGAAAAATGAAAACGGACTGAAATTCGATTTCCTTTTCAGTCTTACAGGAGTCGATTGGAGCGACAGTATCGGCATCATTTATCATTTGGAATCGGTGGAATTGAAACACGTGATTGCCGTAAAATGCAAACCTGAATCGCGAGAAAACCCTATCATACCATCGGTTACCGATTTATGGGCAGGTGCCGAAATGCACGAAGACGAAGCGTATGATTTATTCGGTATCAATTTTACAAATCACCCGAATTTGCGTCGA
Organism: Draconibacterium orientale; assembly: GCA_020721645.1. Lineage (GTDB taxonomy): Bacteria > Bacteroidota > Bacteroidia > Bacteroidales > JAADGE01 > DYMH01. Next base: position 17,715 of record DYMH01000045.1, on the reverse strand, counting down.
TTGATGATGGACGAACATTGGAACGGGCACCCGATGCGAAAAGATTATGTAGATAAAATTAATATTATTGATTTAGGATAATGCCAAATTCATTAAAAAAATGATTGAAGCGATAACAGGAATAAAAGATTCCGAACAGGAATATTTCATAAACATGGGTCCGCAACACCCATCGACACACGGGGTTTTGCGATTGGTAGTCAATTTGGAAGGCGAAATTGTAAAATCGCTTGTTCCGCACTGCGGCTATATTCACCGCGGCATCGAGAAAATGTGCGAAAAAGATACCTACCAACAAGTCATTCATTTAACCGACCGTTTGGATTATCTTTCGGCACACATCAACAACGAAGCCGTCTGTTTGTTGGTTGAAAATGCCCTCGAAGTAGAAGTTTCGGACCGAATCAAATACATCCGAACCATTATGGCAGAGCTCAATCGCATTGCTTCGCACCAATTGTGGTGGGCAGCTTTCGGAATGGATATGGGGGCTTTAACCACCTTCTTTTACGGCTTGCGAGACAGAGAATATATTTTGAATATTTTTGAACAAACCACAGGCGGTCGCTTATTGCAAAGTTACAACCGTCCGGGCGGTTTGATGAACGATATACACCCGGATTTTGTTAAGAAAATCAAAGAATTTATCGTTCATTTTCGCAAAAAACTTCCCGAATACGACGAATTGCTCACAGGCAATGTTATTTTCCACAACAGAACCCGAAACATTGGAACATTAACCCGAGAAAATGCAATAAATTACGGAGTTACCGGACCTTCGGGACGTGCATCGAATTTTGCCTGCGATGTTCGCAAAAAATATCCATACAGTGCCTACGACAAAGTCGATTTCAAAGAAATTCTCTTTACCGAAGGCGATTCTTTGGCTCGCTATCAAGTTCGTGTTGCCGAAATGTGGGAATCAATGAAAATACTCGAACAATTGGTCGATGGCATTCCCGAAGGACCATTTATGATGAAAATGAAACCTGTCATCAAACTTCCGGTCGGCGAATATTATCAACGAGTTGAAGCTGCCCGCGGCGAATTTGGAGTTTATGTTATCAGCACGGGCGAAAAAAATCCATACCGTGTTAAATTTCGCTCACCCGGTTTGGCAAATCTTTCAACCTTGAATCATCTGAGTCCGAACGTAAAAATTGCCGACTTAGTCGCTATTATGGGCTCTTTGGATTTAGTAATACCCGATATTGACAGATAAAAATCAACAATTGATATTTTAAACTTTTTTATATCATTTACATGAATATTATTTCACAAGTTACAGACAGTGCACCAAAATACATTATTTACGATTTCGGTATCCTCACATCGAGAATACACGAGTGGCTGTCGTCGATGATGAACACAACTTGGACTTCGGTTGTCGAAATGGTTTTAATCGGAGTCGTATTTCTCTCATTTTATGCCTTAGTCGGTTTGATTCTTGTTTATGCCGAACGCAAAGTTTGTGCATTTATACAATGTCGATTAGGTCCCATGAGAGTCGGTCCGTGGGGTATTTTTCAAACCATCGCCGATTTTATCAAACTATTGATGAAAGAGCTTTTGATAACACGAAATGCCGACAAATTTTTATTCAATGTCGCCCCGTTTATTGTAATCATCGCATCTTTTTTGGCAATCGGAACAATTCCCTTTGCCAAAGGCATTCAAGCCCTCGATTTTAATGTGGGCGTACTCTATTTAATGTCTGTTTCATCGCTTGGCGTTTTAGGAATCTTATTGGCAGGCTGGGCAAGCAACAACAAATATTCGCTTATTGGAGCCATGCGAAGCGGTGCACAAATTGTAAGTTACGAATTATCAGTTGGTTTGGCTTTGATGGTTGTCGTTATTTTTGCAGGCTCGATGCAATTTTCCGAAATCGTTCAAAGCCAAGCAACCGGTTGGTGGATTTGGAAAGGACATATTCCTGTAATCATTGCTTTTGTCATTTTTATGATAGCATCAACAGCCGAAACGAATCGCGGACCGTTCGACTTAGCCGAAGCCGAAAGCGAACTTACCGCAGGGTTTCACACCGAATATTCGGGGATTAAATTCGCATTTTTCTTTTTAGCCGAATATATGAACATGTTCATTATTGCAAGCATTGCTGCCACCGTATTTTTTGGAGGTTGGATGCCCTTGCATTTTGGCAACTTCGCTGCTTTCAATCACGCAATGGATTATATTCCGCCTTTTGTTTGGTTTTTTAGCAAAACAATGTTCGTAATATTTTTGATGATGTGGTTTAAATGGACTTTTCCCCGACTAAGAATCGACCAATTATTAACCTTGGAATGGAAATATCTCTTGCCTATAAATTTGGTAAATGTTGTTCTCGCCGCTTTCATCGTTTTGATGGGCTGGTACTTGATTTAATAATACTGAAATAACAATCATGACAGGAATTGTAGAATATATCAAAGACGTTTTCGGTGCACTAAAATCCTTGTGGACGGGCATGAAAGTAACGGGCTATTATTTTGTTCACCCCAAAGAAATTGTAACTGAGCAATACCCCGAAAACCGCGAAACGCTCAAAATGTTCGACCGTTTTAAAGGCGAACTGACCATGCCGCATAATGAGAAAAACGAACACAAATGCACCTCGTGCGGTATATGCGAAATGAACTGTCCGAATGGTTCTATCGAAGTAATATCGAAATTTGAAACAATCGACGGCAAAAAAAAGAAAATGCTCGACACATACATCTATCACTTGGAAATGTGTACATTTTGCGATTTGTGCGTCAAAACGTGTCCTTCGTCAGCCATCGAATTTGCTCAAACATTTGAGCATGCTGTTTGGGACAGAAGCGAATTAACAAAAAAATTAAACAAACAGGATTCTGTCTGTTCAAAAGATATAAAAGAATAATTATGAAAGAAGTCTTATTTTATTTATTTGCCGGATTGTTGTTATTGTTTTCAATCCTCACCGTTAGCTCTCGTAAAATATTACGTGCAGCAGTATTTTTACTCTTCTCTTTGGTACTGACCGCCGCCTTGTATTTTCTATGGGATTACCTTTTTATGGCATCTGTACAACTCATGTTATACGCAGGCGGAATTATGGTATTAATTGTGTTCTCGGTATTATTGACCCACAATATCGACCATAAATTCGACCCCATGGAGTTCAAGAAAATCATATTTTCTGCACTTCTGTCCTTGGTAGGAGCTGTAACAGTAATTTATGTTATACTATCCCACCCTTTCAAAACATCGGCACTCGCAGCTGCCCCAATATCGCCCGAAGACATAGGTCGAGGGTTTTTGAGTTATGGCGAAAATGGATATATTTTACCTTTTGAAGTCATTTCAATCTTACTCTTGGCTGCAATGATAGGAGCCATCGTTATCGCAAAAAAAACAACGAAATGAAAATTAGAAAATAAGGAAATGTGCAAATTCGAGATTGATACCTCAAATTATATTTTCTTAAATCTTGTAACTTTTATTATGACTAAATAAACTAAAAATATATGTTTGAAACAATTCCATTAACACACATTTTGATTGTCAGTACATTGATGTTTTTTATCGGCGTTTTCGGGTTCTTAGTTCGCCGAAATCTAATCACGATATTGATGTCAGTTGAATTGATACTCAATTCGGTAAACATAAATTTTATTGCAATCAATAAATTTTTGTATCCCGAACGCCTCGAAGGCTTGATGTTTTCAATCTTTGTTGTTGCGGTGGCAGCAGCAGAAGCGGCAGTTGCGATAGCAATCATTATTAATATATATCGCAGATTCTCATCGATTAATGTCGAAGATGTTTCTGAAATGAAAGGTTAAACCCTTATAGGAAAAAATTAAAAAATCAAAATGATTATGAATTTTGAATACGTACTACTTATCATTTTATTACCTCTACTCTCGTTTCTTATTACAGGATTGACGGGTATGAAGTACAAACCGATTTGGTCGGGAATCATCGGCACTGTCAGTCTTGGATTGTCGTTCAGTTTGTCGTGGTTTACTGCGATAAAATATTTTTTCGCATACGGAAAAATAGATGCACAGGGTGTTCTTGGCGATACCTTCCTGAAACTAACACCATGGAATATCAATTGGTTACAATTAAGTCCGACACTGCATATCGACATGGGGATTATGCTCGACCCGATTTCGGTGATGATGCTCGTTGTTGTAACTACGGTTTCACTGATGGCTCATATTTACAGTATCGGTTACATGAAAGGTGAAGACGGTTTTGTTCGCTTTTTCTCATTTCTGTCGCTTTTTTCGTTTTCGATGCTCGGATTGGTTGTCGCAACAAACTTGTTCCAAATGTATATTTTTTGGGAATTGGTAGGAGTTTCGTCTTATTTATTAATTGGATATTATTATCAAAAACCCTCGGCGGTTTCGGCATCTAAAAAAGCTTTTATTGTAACGCGATTTGCAGATTTAGGTTTTCTTGTCGGGATTTTGATACTATCATATTTTACACAAACCTTTGATTTTAAAGAACTTGTATCACCGGAAGGTCCCGTTTTGGGGCATCCGATTACGGCAATGTTCATGGGAACTTCGGTTTTGGTTTGGTCTATGATCTTGATTTTTATGGGCGGTGCCGGAAAATCGGCAATGTTCCCGTTGCACATCTGGCTTCCCGATGCCATGGAAGGTCCGACACCGGTTTCGGCTCTTATACACGCTGCAACAATGGTCGTTGCCGGAGTTTATTTAGTAGCACGTCTCATTCCGGTTTACGCCATACAAGCACCTGCTGCACTGGAAGTTGTAGGGTATGTTGGGGCATTTTCATCGCTCTTTGCTGCAATCATTGCCACAACACAATTCGATATCAAACGCGTATTGGCATTTTCAACCATGTCGCAAATCGGCTACATGATGGTTGGATTGGGAATGTCGGGCTACGGCGGGCATGAAGGCTTGGGATACATGGCTTCCATGTTCCATTTGTTCACACACGCCATGTTTAAAGCCCTCTTATTCCTTGCTGCCGGAGCCATAATTCATGCTGTTCATTCTAATGTTATGAACGAAATGGGCGGTTTGAGAAAATATCTGCCCATAACGCACATTACTTTTTTAATCGCTACATTAACGATTGCAGGCGTACCGGGTTTATCCGCATTTTTCAGTAAAGACGAAATCTTAGTGGCAGCATATCATCATAACAAATTCATCTATTATATACAATTGTTTGTTGCCGGTTTGACCGCTTTCTACATGTTCCGTTTATATTTCAGAGTTTTTTGGAATACCGAACCTCACTACCATCACACACCTCATGAATCTCCCTTGACAATGACAATTCCGCTCATGTTCTTGGCTTTCATGGCTATCTTTTCGGGTTACATTCCTTTCCACGATTTAGTAACAAGCGATGGTAAAGCACTTGAAACACATGCAGAATATATTGTAATGATACCCGCAATTTTAGTCGGTTTTATAGGAATCGGAATGGCTTGGGTGATGTATAAAAAAGAAACTGATATTCCGGACAAAATTTCACAATCTTTGCGAGGCATTTATACTACAATTTATCACAAGTTTTATATCGATGAAGTGTACATGTTTATCACGCATCGCATACTTTTCAGAGGCATTTCACAGCCCATAGCTTGGTTCGATAAACACGTCATTGACGGAACATTGGACGGAATGGGCAAAACAACAGAATTAGTATCTGACAGAATCAAAGGGTTACAATCCGGACAATTGCAAAAATATGCTTTTGTTTTTGTAACCGGAGTTATAATTCTCTTGCTGAGCGTATTATATTTTGCGGCATAAATAAATATGATTTTTCAATAATATAAAAGAAAAATATTATCACATGGATTTTTTATCACTTTTTGTTATCATTCCAACCATAACGGTCTTTGCGATTGCGGTTTCAAAAAATTATCAACAAACACGCTTGATAGCCGCAGTCGGTATGGGGATTCAACTCATACTTTCCATTGTTTTGTTGTTTTCGTACATGGCTTTACGCAAAGCAGGAAATACCGAAGAAATGCTTTATGCACATTCTTACATGTGGTTTCCCGCATTGAATATTAAATATTCCATCGGTGTTGACGGAATTGCCGTTGCAATGATTGTATTGACTTCGGTCATTGTCTTTGCCGGAGTTTTTGCTTCGTGGATAAGTGTTGAAAAATGGCAAAAAGAATTTTTCATCTTTCTGATTCTATTAGCAACAGGAGTCTTCGGATTTTTTATCTCTTTGGATATGTTTACCATGTTTCTGTTCTACGAACTCGCCGTACTTCCGATGTATATTTTGATTGGAATTTGGGGCAGCGGTCGCAAAGAATACGGAGCCATGAAATTAACATTAATGTTGATGGGCGGTTCGGCACTCTTACTCTTTGGAATCATTGGCATTTACTATAATTCTTTCGACACTTTTGGAAACCATACTTTTGATATCATCGAAATATCACACAACAACCTTCCGCTAAATGTGCAATTATTTTTCTATCCCTTTATTTTTGTAGGTTTTGGAGTTTTAGGAGCGTTATTTCCACTACACACTTGGTCGCCCGATGGGCATGCTTCTGCCCCCACAGCAGTCTCCATGCTACATGCCGGCGTACTTATGAAATTGGGCGGATACGGTATTTTGCGAGTCGCCATGTTTTTATTGCCCGAAGCTGCACAAACCACCGCATGGATATTTATTATTTTGGCTACAATCGGCGTAGTTTATGGGGCATTCGGTGTTATTTGGCAAAAAGATTTGAAATACATTAATGCCTATTCATCGGTCAGCCACGTAGGTTTAATCACATTCGGTTTGTTGATGATGAATACAACTGCCATGGACGGAGCCGTAATTCAAATGATTTCACACGGTTTGATGACTGCACTTTTCTTTGCTTTAATTGGTATGATATACGGACGAACCCACACCCGAGACATTACTCAAATGGGCGGCTTAATGAAAGTTATTCCTTTCCTTGCCGTTTGTTACGTGATTGGCGGTTTGGCTTCACTTGGATTGCCCGGATTCAGTGGTTTTGTTGCCGAAATGACCATCTTTTTCGGAGCCTTTCAACATGCCGATGCTTTCCGTACGGTGGCGACAATACTTGTAGCCTCTTCCATTGTTGTTGCAGCTGTGTATATTCTTCGCGTTATCGGAATCTTATTATTTGGACCAATAAAAAATGCTCATTTTGAAGAACTAAAAGATGCAACATGGTACGAAAGAGTATCAACAGTAACTTTAATTCTTGCAATTACCATCATCGGTGTTGCACCCTTTTGGCTTTCGGATATGATACAAGTGAGTCTGTCTCCGATCGTTGCAAGATTAACATCCGTATTTTAAGATATTAAAATAATTTGAATCGAAATAACCATGAATTTACAAACATTTTTATTGATGCGGCACGAAATTATCTTAATGATAATTATTTTAGTAATGCTGGCTGCCGAAATTTTCTCAGACGATAAAAAGAACACATATAATCTTTCGATTATATCCATCATACTCTTTGCAATACATACGATAATCGGATATTTGCCGGGCGAACAGGGAACATTATTCGGTAAAATGTATATCAACAGCGAACTCACTGTTCAAATGAAGAATATTTTGAATATTGGTGTTTTGATTGTTTTGCTTCAAGCTTCGCAATGGTTGCGAAAACCCGAAAACGAGGGTAAAACAACAGAATTTTCTTTGTTGATATATTCAACATTGCTCGGTATGTATTTTATGATTTCGTCAGGAAATTTTTTAATGCTTTTCATCGGTTTGGAAACCGCCACAATTCCCGTTGCAACACTTGCAGCGTATGATAAATACAGAAATCAATCATCCGAAGCAGGGATAAAATTATTACTTTCGTCTGCATTATCTTCCGGAATATTACTTTTTGGTTTGTCGATGATTTATGCTGTTGCCGGAACTTTTTATTTCGAGCAAATATCAAGTAACTTAGCAACAATGAGCCATACTCCCGCCCTATTAGCTTTGGGGATGATATTTTTCATTGCCGGTATGGCATTTAAAATATCCTTAGTCCCTTTTCACTTATGGACAGCCGATGTTTATGAAGGAGCACCTGTTCCGGTTACTTCATACTTGTCAGTGGTTTCAAAAGGAGCTTCGGTGTTTATTTTTACAATCGTTTTATATACGGTTTTTAAAAGCATGCTTGTTCTCTGGACCGATGCTGTTATCGGCATTGCCGTAGCAACTATGATTATCGGTAATTTATTTGCATTACGACAAAAAAACATGAAACGGTTTTTGGCTTTTTCGTCCATTGCACAAGCCGGTTTTATACTTCTTGGAACCGTTGCCGGAAGCCAATTTGGTATGTCCACGGTATTGTATTTTGTATTAATCTATATCTTCTCCAATTTGGCAGCTTTCGGAGTTGTTTCCATTATAAGCTATTCGACAGGTAAAGAATCCATGAACGACTATAAAGGATTATACAACACCAATCCGAAACTCTCGCTCATCATGATGTTGGCATTGTTTTCGCTTGCAGGCATTCCGCCGGTGGCAGGCTTTTTTGGGAAATTCTTTTTATTTATGGCATCAGCCGAACAAGGTTATTACTATTTTGTGCTCATTGCCGTTCTCAACACAATCATTTCGCTCTATTACTATTTACTACCGGTAAAAGCAATGTTTATCGATACCAATGAAACTCCGATAGAACCTTTGAAATCAGAATTGTTGCCGAAAATTGCTTTGGTGTTGTGTGTTGTCGGCTTATTGGTGATTGGATTTGCAAGCCCGGTGTTCGAGTATTTAAAAGAAATTAGTTTCGGTATATAAATCAATTGACAATTCATTTCATAATTCATAATTAGGATTTTATAAGCTAAAAAATATGGCACTCAATAACGGAAAATATCAAAGAAAGGAAATCGACGGTGTGCTCTGTACTGTTGTAGAAAAGGAAATCAGCGGCTTACGAGCGACATTTTTAACAGATTTACTTCAGTTCAATAAATTTCAAGTTATAAAACAAGCCGTTGAAGGTAAAGATGATACATTTCTTTTAGCAGTAACTGATGTGCGTTTTAATCCTGTGATGTCGATATACAGTAAGAAACTTCATACAAAAGACCATCATGTTGTAACACCAAATTATTGGAATCAAATTGACGAATACGTTAATTTACCGTATTGGATGGTTACCGAGCCTATAAAAGAGGCTTACATGTACAAACCCGAAGAAGATTAACACTAAAAAAACCGCAAAAAATTGCGGTTTTTTTTATTCCAATAAATCCGGTCTCAGCCGTTTTGTTCTTTCCAAAGCCTGCTCCATACGCCAGTTTTCAATTTCTTCGGTATTGCCCGAAAGCAAAATTTCCGGTACTTTTAAACCTTTATAATCTGCCGGGCGTGTATAAACGGGCGGTGCCAAAAGATTGTCTTGAAAAGAATCAGTCAATGCCGATGTTTCATCTGATATAGAACCCGGCAGCAAACGAATAATGGCATCACTCATCACAGCAGCAGCAAGTTCGCCGCCGGTGAGCACAAAATCACCGATAGAATATTCAGCAGTAATATAAGCATCGCGTATTCTTTGATCGATTCCCTTGTAATGTCCGCAGAGAATCAAAATATTTTTTTTGGTCGATAAATAATTGGCATCTTGTTGCGAAAAACGCTTGCCGTCGGGCGACGTGTAAATAATTTCATCGTAAGTACGTTGTGTTTTGAGAAGCGAAAGAATGCGATCGACAGGTTCAATTTGAATTACCATTCCGGCACCTCCGCCAAAGGCATAATCGTCAATTCGTCGATATTTATTGACCGAAAAATCCTTTAAATCGTGCAAAACAATTTCTACAATACCTTTATTCGCAGCTTTCTTAATAATTGAATGATTGAAAGGACTTTCCAACAATTCCGGCATCACGCTCACAATATCAATTCTCATAAAATACGTTTCAAAAAAATGTGTGGTCAAAAATAGAAACAAATTTTTATTTTATTTGAGGTTTATAACATATTTAACTAAATTCGCAGGCTTAAAACATAATGTTTTGAATAAAATTTGAAAACGCACATTAAATTTATTTTTTCAATTTAATTTTTATTGCAATGGAAGACAAGATTTTAAAAGATTCTGAAGACCTTTCTCAAGGTTCTGAAATGTTAAATTCGAACGACACACCGATTTCCGAAGAAAAACTCAGTGCCGCCGACTTACTCCTAAAAAAAATCGCTGAAAAGAGAGAAAATAAAGAAGTCAGTGAAAAAAAAGAAGAAGTTTTAATGTCCGAAATCACGACACAATCCGAAAATAATCAGTTGAATGATATTCCGGAAGAACTTGAAGAAGCGGAAGAAGAAACTTCCGAAAGTTACGATTTCATCGAGTTTTCTCGCGAAGTATTAGCCGAAAAGTTGAAAGATTTGTTAGAAAATCCGAATTTCAATGAAATTAAAGAAAATGCAGAACGTATAAAAATGGCATTTTACAAGAAATTGAATTTTGAAATTTCGGAAGCAAAAGCAAAGTTTTTGAGCGAAGGAAATGCTGAAGAAAATTTTCAATACGAAGAAGATTCTACTGCAATAAAATTCAAAGAACTTCTGACTGTTTACAAAACAAAAAAAGCAAATTGGACTGAAAACACTGAAAAAAACAAGACAAAAAATCTTGCAGAAAAATATAAAATTATTGAAGAAATCAAAGATTTAATCAATAAACCCGAAAATTTTGACCAAACATTCAACGAATTTAAAGAACTTCAAAAGCGTTGGCGTGAAATTGGGCAAGTTCCGCAAAATGAAATGAAAAATATGTGGGATACTTACAATGCTCAAATCGAAAATTTTTATAATTATATCAATATTAACAAAGAATTGCGAGATTTGGATTTGAAGAAAAATCTGGAAATAAAAATTCATTTGTGCGAAAAAGCCGAAATGCTGACTTTGGAAGACGGTATTGTTAAAGCATTTAAACAATTACAAGAATTGCACGAACAATGGCGCGAAGCCGGACCGGTTCCGCGTGAGAAAAAAGACGAAATATGGGAACGTTTCAAATCTGCAACCGTTGTTATTAATAAAAAACACCAAGACCATTTCGATGAGCTTAAAAATGAGCAAGAAACAAATTTAGTTGCAAAACAAACTTTGTGCGAGAAAGCAGAAGAACTTGCCGAACATATTCCTACAAATCATAAAGAATGGAAGGAAAGCGGCGATAAGGTTGTGGAATTGCAACAATTGTGGAAAGCAGTTGGTTATGCTCCCAAAAAATACAATCAAGAAATATACGAAAGATTTCGCAAAGCCTGCGACAAATTCTTTACCGCCAAACGCGAATATTATGCCGAAGACAATGAAGAAAAAAATAATAATTTACAGCTAAAAACCGATTTGTGTTTACAAGCAGAAAGTCATAAAGACAGTACCGATTGGAAAAAAGATACTGAATTATATAAGAAATTACAGGAAGATTGGAAAAAAATTGGTTCCGTTCCTTCAAAATATTCCGATGCAATTTGGCATCGATTCAGAAAGGCTTGCAATGCGTTTTTTGAACACAAAGAATCCTTCTTTAAATCCAAAGACAGCGAAGAAGAGCTTAATTTGGCGAAAAAGAACGAAATTATTAAGAAAATTAATGAATTTGAGTTCACCGATTTCAACACCGATGATATGGCAAAACTTCGTGATTTGCAAAACGAATGGACCGAAATCGGTTTTGTACCTTTCGACCAAAAAGATAAAATTTACAAAGAATATAGGCAAGCTCTCGACCTGAAATTTGAAAAACTCAATGTCGATAAGAAAGGAAAAACCGAAAACAAATTTAAAGAACGGCTTGCAGGTATTAAAAATTCCGGAAATTCGAAAGAACTTGTTGTCAATGAGGTTGATAAATTAAGAATGAAAATTGAAAAAATCAATGCAGACATCAATCTCTGGGAAAATAATCTCGGTTTTTTTGCCAATACCAAAAATGCAGAAGTTATGATAAAAGACTTCAAGTTGAAAATAGAAAAATCGAAAGAATATGTTCTGGATTTGAAAAATCAAATTAAATTACTTTTAGAGCATGAAGAAAAATAACTCAAAGTCGGTAGCTTTGTGAGCTTGTTATGATATAAAAACAGGATAATTTATTTTATCACAACTGCATTGAGTCTTTTAATTTCTATAAATCTTTTCAAAATCTATTAACGTATCGGTCTTTAAAAAAAAATATACTTCAAGTGAAATCGACACATTATATTTTCGTAACAGGCGGCGTTACTTCATCATTGGGCAAAGGAATCATTTCGGCTTCCTTAGCCAAACTTTTGCAGGAACGTGGTTATGCGGTTACGATACAAAAATTGGACCCATACATCAATATCGACCCCGGAACATTGAATCCGTATGAGCACGGCGAATGTTTTGTTACCGACGATGGTGCCGAAACCGATTTGGATTTGGGGCATTACGAAAGATTTTTGAACACCCCCACTTCACAGGCAAATAATGTTACAACGGGGCGAATTTATCAAACCGTTATCAACAAAGAACGCAAAGGCGATTATCTTGGAAAAACCGTACAGATTATTCCTCACATTACCGATGAAATCAACCGTCGTATAAAATTGCTTGGAAAAACCGGCGATTGGGATTTTGTAATCACCGAAATCGGCGGCACAGTGGGCGATATCGAATCATTGCCCTATATCGAATCGGTACGTCAGTTGAAATGGGAAATGGGACAAAAAATACTTGTCATACACCTAACTTTGGTGCCTTTTTTAGCAGCATCGGGCGAATTAAAAACCAAACCGACCCAGCATTCTGTAAAATTGTTGCTCGAAAACGGCGTGCAACCCGATATTTTGGTTCTGCGAACCGAACATACATTAAATGCAGATGTTAAGAATAAAGTTGCTCGATTTTGTAACGTACACCCCGATTCGGTTATCGAATCTGCCGATGTTTCAACCATTTACGAAGTGCCTATTCTTATGGCACAAGAAAAACTCGACGAACAGGTACTCCTTAAATTTGGCTTGCCTGTGGGAAAAGCCCCGGAATTGCTGAAATGGAAATCGTTTATCGAAAAATTTAAGAATCCGAAATCTCATGTTAAAATTGCATTAGTCGGAAAATATGTTGAACTACCCGATGCGTATAAATCTATTAATGAATCATTTATACACGCAGGAGCCGTAAATTCATGCAAAGTGGAAGTGATTCCGATACATTCCGAAAAAATCAACGAAAATAATGTTGCCGAAATACTGAAAGATGTTAAAGGCATTGTTGTTGCTCCCGGATTTGGACATCGCGGCATCGAAGGAAAAATTGCAGCCGTGAAATTTGCCCGCGAAAATAATATTCCCTTTCTTGGTATTTGTTTGGGTTTGCAATGTGCAATTATTGAATTTGCACGAAATGTTTTGAAATTAGCCGATGCACATTCAACCGAAATGCAACGCTCGACAACCAATCCGGTTGTGGATTTGATGGATAATCAAAAGAATATTTCCGGTTTGGGCGGCACCATGCGTTTGGGAGCTTTTAAATGCGAATTGAAAAAGGATACAAATGCTTCTAAAGCCTACAAAAAAGCAGAAATCAGCGAGCGGCACCGGCATCGTTATGAATTTAACAATGCCTATCTGAAAAAATTTGAAGAAGCCGGAATGGTTGCATCGGGAACAAATCCGGATACCGGACTTGTCGAAATAATGGAAATACCGGCTTTGAAATGGTTCACAGGCGTACAATTTCACCCCGAATACAAAAGCACAGTTCTCGAACCGCACCCTTTGTTTGCTGCATTTATAAAAGCTGCAATCGAAAAATAGACACAAGTATAAAGTATTTAGAAGGAAGATAGATAATTAGAAATTATAAAATATTAGAAAATAATAATTTTAAATTTATTATAAAAAAAATAATGGACAGAAATCAAATCATCGGAATAGTCGTTATATTCCTGATTATCATAGGATATTCAATCTACACCATGCCTTCGGCTGAAGAACAAGCCGAATTGAAGCGGAAACAAGATTCGGCACTTACGGTTCAGAAAAATCAAATTATTGCAGACTCTTTAATGAGAATAAAGCAAGATTCTGTAAATAAATCGATAAAAATTGTTGATGTTAAAACGGATACACTAAAATCCGACTCAACGAAGAATGCCGAAATGATAGGGAAATTCGGAATTTTCTCTAAAAATTCAGTCGGCATCGAAAAATTGATAACACTCGAAAATAATAAAATCAGAGTTAAAATTTCTACTTTGGGCGGATATCCGAAATATGCAGAATTAAAGGAATTTAAAACCCACGATTCCCTGCCTTTGGTTCTTTTCGACAATGACGAAAACCTTTTCAGTATCAATTTTTACGAACAAAATAAAGTGATTTCGACAGAAATGATGCACTTTTTGCCGAGCGTAAAAGACACTATTTTAATTGCAGATAATTCGCAAAAATCTATAACAATGCGACTTTCGGCAGGTGAAGGCAAATATATGGATTTTGTATATTCATTGTCTCCCGACAGTTATTTACTTAATTTCGATATTCATGTTGTGGGCTTGCAAAACGATATTGCCCAAAACAGCGGTTATTTTGATGTTCTATGGAGTGCGAAAAGCCGCCGACAAGAAAAAGGAACCGATTGGGAAAATCAAAACACTTCTGCATATTACAAATATTTTGGCGATGAAGTCAGCAATTTATCGGCAACCGGAGACGAAGAGGAAGAAAAAATTCCTGCAAAAGTAAAATGGATAGCTTACAAAGATCAATTTTTTTCAAATATTTTTATTGCCAAAAATTCTTTTGCTTCGGCAAATGTCAAATTCACAAAAGACGAAGCCCAAGCTAAATATTTAAAAAATTTCAGCAGCGAAATCAGTATTCCATATAACAAAACAGCTGACGAAACACTCGGTTTTGCCTATTATTACGGTCCAAATCAATTTAAAATTCTCAAAGGAGTTGCCATTGCCGGAAGTGAAGATTTGAATCTCAAAAAATTGGTTCCGCTTGGCTGGGGAATTTTCGGTTGGGTAAACCGTTTTGCAATCATTCCGATGTTCAATTTTTTAGGCTCATTTATGATGGATTTCGGCTTGATAATTCTGCTGATGACTGTTATAATAAAAACCGTTCTATTTCCTTTGACCTACAAATCATTCCTTTCTTCTGCAAAAATGCGAGTTCTGAAACCTCAAATCGATGAAATTAACGCAAAAATTCCAAAAGAAAAAACAATGGAACGCCAACAAGAAACCATGAAATTATACCGCAAAGCCGGTGTTAATCCAATGGGCGGATGCATTCCCTTATTACTTCAATTCCCAATTTTGCTTGCGATGTACAACTTTTTTCCGGCATCAATCGAATTACGCCAGAAAAGTTTTCTATGGGTCAGCGATTTATCGACATACGATTCTATTTGGACTTTCCCCGGCGGATTTTCAATTCCGATGTATGGCGACCACATCAGTCTTTTTGCTCTGCTTATGGCTATTGCGATGCTCATCAGCACCGTGATGAACGGCAGCCAGATGGCTACCACCAATCAACAAATGCCCGGCATGAAATTGATGATGTATTTAATGCCCGTGATGATGGTTTTGTGGTTTAACAACTACTCTGCCGGGTTGAGTTATTATTATTTCCTCTCGAATGTGATAACAATTGGGCAAACATTACTAATTCGCAGAATGGTTGATGAAAACAAACTTTTAGAACAACTAAACGCTCGAAAAGCGAAGCCTCAAACAAAATCTCGTTTCCGCGAAAAAATGGAACAAATTCAAAAAGTACAACAACAGCAATTAAAACATAAGAAAAAATAATTTTAAAGAGGCACTCGCCTCTTTTTTTTTGAAAATTATAACTTCCTTTGCTTGATTTACTCAATTCGAAAACTATAAGATTTGTCTCTTTCTTTTTAAAATTAATATTACACTTGAATTACAGTAACATGATAATACAAAAACCGCATTACTTTCAGCCGAACAAATTTCGACAGACGGAGAATCACAAATTATAGAATTTCAATGAGATAATCCGTTATTTTTTTTTCAGATATTCTTGAAATTGCAGGGCTAACTCCTATCCCACCCTATTTGAACAGAAAATCAGATGAATCGGATAAAACACGATATCAGACCGTTTATTCCAAAATAAAAGGTTCGTTAGCAGCCCCAACGGCAGGTTTACATTTCACGAAAGAAGTTTTCGCTGATTTGCAAAAAAACAATGTCAAAACAACAGAAGTTACACTTCATGTAGGCGCAGGAACATTCAAACCGGTGAAAAGCGAAACATCAGACGAACACGAAATGCACACCGAACATTTCAGCGTAAACCGAGATAATCTGAGGCATATTGCAAAACATTTAAAAAATATTACGGCTGTCGGCACTACAACTGTTCGCACATTAGAAAGTCTATACCGGATTGGCGTTAAACTGATTTTAAATATCAGCAATGCACATCATATTTCACAAAAAGAAGTGTATCATTTACCTGAAAATATCAAGCCCGCTGATGCTTTTCGTGCAGTTGAAATAGAAATGGATAAGCAAACTAATTACAAATTTTCATCAACCACAAAGCACTCTATTACTGCTTGTTGCAGCTTTTACAAAAGAAAATCAGTGGAAAAATATTTACAATTATGCACTCGAAAACGAATTTCGATTTTTGAGTTACGGCGACAACTCTTTGTTAATTCCATAAAATTGTAAAAGTTTTTACAATTAACAATCCGATTTTTATTCTTAAATTTGTACAAAGAATTTTAAAATAAAAAATCTTCAAAATGAAATTTATTCATGGTTTTGAAACTCTGCTAATCATCGCAACATTCAGTTTATCAGCCTGCATGTGCGATACAGGATCGGGAATATTGAAAACAGTAAAAACCAGTCCGGGTGAATTCAACTCTGTTTATGCTGATATTCCCGGAAAGATTCACATTTCGAAAGCAGACACATTTTCAGTTACAATTCGCACCGACAATAACCTGATTGAAATGGTGGAAACAGAAATTTCACGAAAAACGCTGAAAATCAGAACAGAAAAATGTATCAAAAACTGTACTTTTCTCGAATTGTGGATAACTGCTCCCGTTATCGAAGAAATTGAAGCAGCCGGCTCCGTAAAAATCGAATCCGACGAAGAAATAAATTCCAACGAAATGGAAATCGAAGTGAGCGGTTCCGGCTCAGTTCGGTTGAATGTGAACGCCAATAAACTCAATTCTAAAATCAGCGGAAGTGGTTTGTTAGTATTGAGCGGACAAGTTTCGTCGCACGATTTCGAAATAGACGGCTCCGGAACAATGAAAGCCTTTTCGCTGCGCGCCAAAGAAACCGATGCAAACATCAGCGGTTCGGGAATTGCACAAATTAATGTTATTGACAATTTAGACATAAACATCAGCGGAAGCGGCGAATTAATTTATACAGGAAATCCGAAAAAAGTCAAATCAGAAGTTTCCGGTTCCGGCATTATTAAAACAAAATAATGTCAGGAACTTCGATTTAATTCTTATATTCCGATATCAGAAAAACAGATTTTTCGATTCAAAAATCATCACAAGAAAACTGTCTCTATAGAATTTTCTTATTTAGACAGTTTTTTTATTACATCTCATTAAATCCACTAAAAACGGGAGATTGAATAAATTATTATAGACTTAATTACATAAATAATATTTATTTTTGCAGAAAACACTGAT
>DYMH01000280.1 GCA_020721645.1 Draconibacterium orientale | reverse complement strand
TCTGACCTACATCGTCAATTCCGAAAAGCTTATGTAATTTTCAGCAACGAATTTAACGATTGCGAATTTATTACAAGTATCGAACGATTAGAGTTTGGCGATCCCGACGAAACAATATCCGATTTCGAATTGGCAATTGTACCAAAAGACCACATTGGAAATAAATTTATCACCAAAGGTCAAACTAAAGGATTTAAGAATTTCCGCATTTTAAAAAACAATCTTTTTTTACGTTAAAACTTCATCACATTATTAACCCGAAACCACTCACACTGTAGACAATTGAAGCCGGAGTCACTGAGTGGTTTTCTATTAATCAAGCCTATGAAAGCAAAAAAGCCGACATAAACGCCAGCCTTATTGTTGACAAACAACAACTCTTTGTCGGGAGGTTTGATCTTTGCATTCGAACTCTGTCGGGCTTCCGATCGTTGCAAATATACGAACATAAATATCAAAAGTTCAAAATTTGGTTGGAATTTTAACGACAATAACGATTGGTCCAAAACTTCCAAAAAGTAATCCGATTAAAAACCCAAAACAGGACATATGCAAATACTAAATAAAGTATTTGGCTAATCTCCAAATTTGCAGCAAAAAAAATACCGGTAAAAAAAACGAATAAGGCCACATCGAGCTTTATAAAAAGATGCGTATGGCACAAATTGTATGGACAAAATACAGACAGTACCAATTTTTTAACAAAATAAGCCAAGGGGAAAAACACCATCACAAACCAAAGCCAAAACGTTTCGGTACCACTTACAAAATACAACAATACAATTCCGAATAATAGGCCTACGTTAACTTTCATCAATTAAAATTTTAGAAAAAGCGTATGTCCATCCCGAGCACTTCCTCTCGGTTCTTGGTTCCCCATCCACCGAAGGTGCAAAGTCATTACAACAGATGCAGCAGTCAAAAAGCCGTGGAACATACGACTAATTTGAAATTCAACTTCCTTTTACATACAAATATAACGAAAAAAAACAGATTTTAGTAATTTCGCAAAATATTACATCTGTTTGAAAAGCTTTTTGGTCACAGCCATCCGAAAGTTTTAAAAAAATAATTTTCAAAAATGTATTTCATACATAATCAATTAATTACGCTGAAC
>DYMH01000044.1 GCA_020721645.1 Draconibacterium orientale | reverse complement strand
AATTTGATTTTGATAAGAATACGGACATTTTGATATACAAATAAATCTGTCCGATTACTTATGTTTAATTAAATACCAAAAGAACTTGAAAATAATCATTATTGGATCCGGAAGTTTTGGAACTTCATTAGCATCAGCTCTTTGCATTAATCCTGCGAACGAAATTATTTTGTGGACACATATCCCGGAAGAAGCAGAAGAAATGAAAGCGACACGGGTTAATAAAAAATATTTTCCGGGCAGGATTTTAGACACACGAATAACAATTTCGAGCGAAAGAGATGACTTAATGTGTGGGCAAATCGTCTTCCTTGCAATTCCGTCGGGTGTAATCGTAGATTTTATTAAGGCAAAGCTCGAATATTTTTCGGCAGACACGCTTTTTGTGAATTTGTCGAAAGGCTTGTACGAAAACGGTCAAACCATTCCCGAGGCTTTATCTCAAATTACTAAAAATTCGGTTGTCAGCCTCAAAGGTCCGAGTTTTGCAGGCGAAGTGATGAACAACGCTCCGACAATTTTTACGCTGGGGTTCAAAAAACGATATCAAGCCGAAATAATCGCCAAAATATTCGAAAACACAAATTTGTTTTTAGATTACACAACCGATATTCGAGGTGTTGAATTATTGAGTGTTATCAAAAATATTTACGCCATTTTTTTGGGAATTGTCGATGCCCGCTACAATTCGCCCAACACCCGCTTTATGATGCTCACCAAAGCCTACAACGAAATGCGACTTTTGTTGGAAATTATGGGCGGGAAAAAAGATACTATTTTTCTGAGTTGCGGATACGGCGATTTGGGACTCACAGCATTGAACGATTTGAGCCGCAATCGCACCTTGGGCTTGTTGATTGGAAAAGGATTTTTTACACAAAATAATACCACAAATTCCATTGTACTGGAAGGTGTGAAATCAATAAACACGATATATCACTCATTGAGCACCGACCAAAAGCAATACACTCCGCTTTTGAATGCACTTTTCGATTATTTTCAACTCAAATCGCCGAGTGATTTTGAAATGAATTTTCACGAACTGATTAATGTTAAAATGAAGACCGTTCTCACTTACGGAAAATTCGATTTGTTGCATTACGGGCACGTAGAAATTTTGCGAAGAGCACGCAAAATGGGCGACCGTTTAATTGTCGGATTATCGACCGATGAATATAACGAAGTGCAAAATAAAAGTTGTGTTTTGAGCTACGAAAAACGAAAAGAAATGCTGGAAGCATTGGAATATGTGGACGAGGTGATACCCGAAAAAAACAGGGAACAGAAAATTAAAGATATCAAAGAACATGCCGTTGATATTTTTGTTATGGGCGACGATTGCACAGGAAAATATGATTTTTTAAGTGAATATTGCGAAATTTGCTACCTACCCCGAACCGACAACATTTTGAGAACAACACTTAAATCGTTATTATAAAAGAGAAAGAAAACAATAATAACTTTCGGTTTATTCACGATAGAATGTATCTGTTAAAATATTTATCTTATTTTTACACACTTTTATAAGAAACAGCTTGGTGAAAAAGAAATATACAAGATATAAATGGACGGATTAAAGAAAAATTTACAAAGGGTTCTTATAGCCGGAATAATACAGGCACTTGCGGGAGCATTGAATGCGTTTATAGTGCCTAAGTTTATTGGTGTTGAGCAATTTGGATATTATCGTGAATTTTTATTGTATTCGGGATATATCGGGTTTCTGCATTTTGGTTTTGTCGATGGAATGATGGTAAAATATGCAGGAAAACCTATCGAAAGTCTTGATAAAAGAGAAGTTGAATCGGAATTTGCATTTTTAGTCTATTTTCAATTTGTTATTGCAGCCTGTTTTGTTATTATAGGAATTTTACTTAGTAATATCAGTATTTTTTTATTCGGACTGAGTGTTTTTATTAATAATGTATATCTTCATTTATCATTTATCTTTTTAACAACCGGGCAATTAAAATATTATGCTTTTGTAAGAATTTTACCGGTATTTTTTCTGATATTTAACGGAATCTTGATACTTTCGGGAATAAGCGATTACAGATATTACATCGCAGCTTATGTTTTAGCTAACATTGTTTTATTACTATATTTTCTTATCGTTTTCAAAAAATATTTTAATATTCGTCCTTATTCAAAATTTAAATTTTCAGGTATTAAATTGAATTTTTCATCGGGAATGATTGTTATGCTTGGAAATTTTCTATCAATATTCTTCTTCTCGCTTGACCGTTGGGGTGTTTATTTTTATTTTAACAATACTAATTTTGCTTTTTACACATTTGCATTATCTTTAATGCAAATAATTCAGGTTTTGGTAACTTCTATTTCAATAACATTCTACCCATATCTTGCCAAAGAAGAAAACCGAGAAAGTATTTTGAAATATACTAAATTCTTATTGATTTTAAGTACATTTTCCTTAATTCTATATTTTGCTTTAAGCGAAATAGTTTCACAATTTGTTTCTAAATTTATACCTTCTCTAATATTGTTGAAATACTTATTTTTATCGGCACCGGCTCTTATAGTCTCAAACAGTGTTGTAATCAATTTGCTTAAAAAGAAGGAAAGAATAAAAACTTATTTTTTCCATTTTTTAGTATTTTTAATTTTTGGAATAATTTTAAATTACGCCATAATTGTTGTTTTTAAAACAATGATTTCGATAGCATTAATAAATGTAGTATTATATTATATTTTCTTAATCTATACAACACAAAATGTAAACATAACTAAACTTGAAACAAAAGACCTTACATATTTGATTTTCAGTTTAGTAATATTTTATTTAGCCGCAGAATATTTAAACTATTTCACAGGAATTATCGTGTTTACAGTATTTGCACTTGGGCTGACATATTTGTTTTATAGAAACATATTAAATCAGGTATTCTTGAATATAAACGAGATTTATCGAAAAATGTTACGAAAAAATTAAAATGGTAACAATTTCGAATATATCTTTGCACAAAATAATTGTTTTTCAAATAAAAACATCATTAAATAATTTTCAATTAAAAAAACAGTCATCTCCAAACAATAAGCAGCCGACATGTTACGAAAACTTCTCATCAATCCATTTTATTTGTACGCAATCTCGTTTCTATTTGTTTTTTCGGTACTTCTGCTCAATTGGTCAAATAGTTTCGGAATATCAAACAATTATTTGATTGCATTTATTTTAGTTACTTCAATTCTCTCAGTCATTCTTGGATACATTGTAGGGAAATTTCCGTTTTTCAATTATTACCCCAAAACAAAAGAAACAAAAGCATGGTTTTTTTTGGGATTGATTTTTGTGGGATATATAGCAGAAATTGCATACACAGGCTCGATTCCATTTTTAGACATGCTGCACGGGACTTTCGATAAAGATAAATTCGGAATTCCAACCTTTCATACTATTTTAGTTTCTTTTAACAGCTATTACACAGTAAGTTTGTTTAGCAATTATCTCACATTCAAAAAGAAAAAATACCTACTATTTCTGCTTATCAGCGTTTCCCCATCAGTTTTTTTAGTTAACCGAATTATTTTTATGATGGCTCTGTTATCATGCAGTTTTGCTGGTTTATTATATATTAAACAATTAAAAACCAAACTTATAATCATTTCCGGATTGTTTGTTATAATACTTTTATACCTCTTCGGATTGTTTGGCAATTATAGGTCATTTTACGGCAACAAAAATGTATTATTGAATGGAACAGATGTCAATAAAAATTTTGAAAAAGGGAAAATACCCGTTGAATTTTACTGGTCATACATCTATGCCGGATCTCCATTGGCGAATCTGAATTATCATATAGAATCAACCGGATATAAAGTAGATGATAGAATAAAATCTTTTTTTATAACCCAATTGCTTCCGGATTTTATTTCAAAACGGGTAGCTTTACAATACAATATTGAAAAAAAACCACCCCCATTAATCTATTATTTTCTTAATGCAACAACAATTTATTCCGAATCTTTCTATTATATAGGTTGGTGGGGATTAATCATTATGTTTTTATTTTTAATGATTTTCTATTTTCTTTATATTTTATTTTCATACAGATATAAAGAATATTACATCGAAGCACTTGCAATATTATTAACTTTATGTTTTTTAAATATATTTTCAAATATGCTTTATTATTCCGGACTATCGTTTCAATTGGTTTATCCAATACTTTTCGGCATATTAGGGCGATACAGGTTTACTTTCAACAAAACCGCAAGTACGACACTATAATTCATACCTAAAAGAATAAAATGAAAATTGACATCGTTTTACTTGTATATAACAGAATAGATGACTTAAGACATTGCCTTTCAATAATTAAAGATACTTGGATTTCACATGACTATCATATTATTGTGTCGAGTAACGGACGAAACGCAGGTTATCTTGTTGATAATGAAATCTTGTCTAAAATAGACACAATGATAGAATCCGAAAACGACAAAGGCAAACTTGGCGGTCAATCATCTTTGGTACTTAATGGTTTAACAAAAGTAAGGACAGATTCTGACTACGTAATAATTTTAGAAGCAGATACTTGGATTTATTCCGATAGAATTATAAACAAATACACCGAACAATTAGAAAAGAGCAATGCCTTATGGGCAAGTGCAAAATGGTATGACAGGTTTTTCAGTTTAGCAATTGATTTTGCAATTATTAAAGCTAAATATTTACAAACAAATGCAAAAATTTTCGATATAACAGTATATTCGGAATGTTACTATGCACAATATTTGATAAATGACCATCAAAAATATATACATATTACTGAAAACATGCCGGTCATGGTCCCCGGATATTTAAAAAAGTACCCTTTTGCCCCCAAAGGACGATTTTTTGCATTTCCAAAATCACAAATGGTAACCCACCATATAGAGCTATGCAAAAAAGGCTTTGAGACAAAAAAAAGACATTTTAATATCGTTTCAAAAACAAAATATTTCGATATTAAACCCAAATTTTCAGATAAATTTCTTCTGTTTTTGATGAAATTTTCCCAAGCCACGGTTACAATTTTACCCAAAAGATCGTGGTTTAAATCTCATGATTATTATGATTTTAAAAAGAATATCATATCAAAAAATAACAATTGCTCACTATGTTGAAACTTCTAAAAGTATACGGATTAAGAGGCTCATATAAAATGTTTTGCAATTTAGTAAAAACAAAATTATTCTACCCTAAAGCTCGAATTATTCGATTTCCGTTTGATATCAGAAACCGGACGTTTATCGATTTAGGAGTCGGTTTAACAACAGGAATAGGATGTCGGTTAGAGGCACACCCAAAAAATCCCGAAACAAATCGAAAATGCTTGATAATTGGAAAAAATGTTGAATTTAATGATTACGTACACATTGTGGCAAGCGAAAAAGTTGAAATAAAAGACAATGTTTTACTTGCCGGGAAAATATTTATATCAGACCTCAATCATGGAAGTTACGGCAAAGCCGGCTTACACGATTCTCCTCTTACAATTCCCAACGACAGAAGTTTATCTTCAAGTTCGGTGCTGATTGAAGAAAATGTTTGGATTGGTGAATTTGTAAGTGTTTTACCCGGAGTAACAATTGGGAAGGGTTCAATAATCGGAACGATGTCTGTTGTAACAAACAATATCCCTGCATATTGTATTGCAGTCGGTTCGCCGGCAAAAGTTATCAAAACATTCGATTTTATACTAAATAAGTGGGTGAAAATTTAATTTAACAACATGAAAATAATATTAGACAACCTGATATACTTTCTACAAAATTCAGGCGGCGGATCTGTGTATTGGACAGAAATAGTTAAAAGGTTGAATGATAAAAACCAAGACGTTTATTTTGTTGAACCCCAAGCCCTGTCCAATAATAATTTTCGCAAAGAAATCGATTTCAAAAATTTAAGCATTGAATCAAAAATACCATTATCTATTTTGCGATTTTTAGACTTCAGACAAAAGATCAATGATAAATATATTTTTCATTCAAGTTATTACAGAGTTTCCAATGCAAAAAATGCAAAAAATATTGTAACGATACACGATTTTACATCAGAAAAATATTTAACAGGACTCAGACGTTGGGTGCATTACACACGTAAAAAACATGCACTGAAAAAAGCTGATGGTATTATTTGTATATCTCAAAATACTAAAAAAGATTTATTAGAATATCACAAATTCATTGATAAAAATAAAATTAAAATTATCTATAATGGTGTTGGAAATCAATTTTTTAAGTTAAACGAAAGTTTTGATAAACATCAATTTAAATATAAAGAAATTCTTGAAAAAAAATATATCCTCTACGTAGGGCACAGAACGTCATACAAAAATTTTGATGTCGCAGTGAAAACGATTTCTTTGCTCGACAAAAAATTTATACTTGTGATAATAGGCGAGCCATTGAAGGTAAAGGAAAAGGCGATGCTCGAAACCATTTCTGACAGATACACAGTGAAATCAGGAATAAATACTCAGGATTTGAATGTAATTTATAACTTTGCATTTTGTTTGTTGTATCCATCTTCATACGAAGGATTTGGCATTCCGATTTTAGAAGCAATGAAAACTCATTGCCCTGTTGTAACAACTTCGATGTCGTCCATACCCGAAGTTGCAGGCGATGCAGCATTATTGATTGATACAATCGATCCGAAATTATTTGCAGAAGAAATATTAAAACTCGAAAACACTGATTTTAGAAGCAATATCATTTCAAAAGGCTTGCTTCAAGCTCAAAAATTTTCATGGGACAAATGTTATAACGAAGTATTAGAATTTTATAAAGAAATATATCAAAAATAAAGAATTTTTCCATTATGAATAATATAAAATATAAGAATGTGTTAATTACCGGCGGAGCCGGTTTTATCGGAAGCAATCTTGCTTTAAAATTAATACAATCCGGAATTAAAGTTACAGTCTTAGATAATTTTTCAAAACAGATACACGGCGAAGATTATCAAAAATCAGAACTTTTTTTAAAAATAAAAGATAAGGTAGAGATTATTCGCGGAAGTGTTGAAAATAAGGCAGATTTACGCATAGCAATTGAAAATCAAGATGCAATTATCCACCTTGCTGCCGAAACCGGAACCGGACAATCTATGTACGAAATAAACCGATATTCCGATGTAAACATTCAAGGAACAGCACGAATTTTCGACATATTGGCAAACGAGAAACACAATATTAAAAAAATTGTCGTTGCATCGTCTCGGGCAATATACGGCGAAGGCAAATATTTATGCCAAGAACATGGGGTTGTTTACCCACTGTCGCGTTGTGATGAAGACATGAAAAAAGGCGATTTTTCCGTTAAATGCCCCATTTGCGGGAAAACAGTCGCCGAAGTTGCCACAACCGAAGATTCTGCAATTCATCCGACTTCATTTTACGGTTTAACCAAACAAGTTCAAGAACAAATGGTCATGTTAATGGGCAAATCTATCGGAATACCCTCTGTTGCCTTGCGCTATCAAAACGTTTACGGAACGGGACAATCACTCTCAAATCCATACACGGGAATACTTTCAATTTTTTCAACCCGAATAAAAAACGGCAACGATATTCAAATATTTGAAGACGGAATGGAAAGCCGCGATTTTGTTTATATCGACGATGTTGTTGATGCTACTGTTTCTGCACTGTTTAATGAAAAAGCAAATAATGAAATTTTCAATGTCGGCACAGGAAAAGGAACTGATGTTTATACTGTTGCAAAAATTTTAAACGAAAAATACAAATCAAACGTAAACATCAGTATTACCGGAAATTACAGATTAGGCGATATAAGAACAAATTTTGCCGATACCTCAAAAATTAAAAAATTATTAAATTTTGAGCCGAAAATTGATTTTGAAACAGGAATATCTTTTTTCGCTGATTGGGTAAATTCTCAAGATGTGAAAGAAGATACATACGAAAAATCAATATCGGAGATGAAAAATAAAGGGCTTTTTAAATAATAAGTTGATAAACAAAATGCAAAAATTAAAAGGAAAGAACATAGTTTTATTTGCACCAAAATCTTTTGGTTATGAATTTGAAATTAAAAATGCCATAATTTCAAAGGGAGCAAATGTTTTTTTGCACGATGAAAGACCATCGAATAATACATTTATTAAAGCAGCAATTCGAATAAAAAAAAAATTGATTATACCTTATTCGGAAAAATATTTTTTTTCAATTTTAAATAAATACAAAGGCAAAACAATTGACTATTTTTTAGTAATAAGAGGTGAAGCTTTTACAAAAAATGTTTTGAATTATATTAAAAAAGAATTTCCGAAAGCAGAATTAATTCTGTATTTATGGGATTCTCTCCAAAACAATAATGTTTCAGATATTATAAATTATTATGACAAAGTTTTCACATTTGACAAAATTGATGCAAAAAAGAATAAGGAACTATTCTTTCGACCCCTTTTTTTTATTCCTGATTATGGAAAAATTCCGCAAAATGATTCTTACCTTTTCGATGTTTTATTTATAGGAACTGTACATAGCGATAGATTTAAGTTCGTTAAAACTCTTGAATCTTTTTTTCTGAAAAATAATTTTAATACATTTTTTTACTTCTTTTTTCAAAGCAAATTTCTATATTTTAGAAAAAAAATATATGATTCATCTTTCAAAAAAGTAAAGATCAAAGACTTTTATTTTTGTCCGTTAGCCAAAAAGGAAACAATTGAAAAAGTAAGTCAAACAAGAATAATAATAGATATTCAGCATCCGAATCAAAATGGATTGACTATGAGAACAATAGAATCTATTGGAGCAAGGCGAAAATTAATAACTACAAATAAAAATATCAAGGAATATGATTTTTATAATGAACAAAATATTTATATCGTTGAGAGAAATGATACTGAGATTGAAAAAAGTTTCTTCCTAAATGAATATATTAATATTGATGAAAAAATATATGAAAACTATAGTATTTCTAAATGGGTTGACGATTTGTTCCTGTTAAACAAAAAATAATACAATGAAAATATACATTACGGGGGCTTCCGGTTTTGTCGGTACAAATTTTATTTCGGACACACCAGAATTTGAGCATGTACAAGTCGATTTATTAAACATAAAACTTGAAAATTTTTCATTTCGCAATGCTGATTGTGTTCTTCACCTTGCTGCATTAGTACATCAAATGAAAGGCGCACCGCAAGAAGAGTATTTCAGAATTAATTCTGATTTGGCTTATGAAACAGCTCTTAAAGCTAAAAATGAAGGCGTTAAGCACTTTATACTGATGAGTACCATAAAAGTATATGGAGAATCAACATTTGAAATATCATGGAATGAAGAATCCGAATGTAATCCGCAAGACGATTACGGTAAAAGTAAACTCGAAGCAGAAAAAAGAATTTCCGAATTATCCGACAATGATTTTGTTGTTTCAATAATCCGTTCTCCGATGATATATGGAAAAAATGTGAAAGGTAATATGTTAAGTTTAGTAAAATTAATTGAAAAATTTCCTGCTTTACCATTCAAAAATATTGAAAACAAGCGCAGTATAGTTTACATTAAAAATTTAACGGCACTGTTTAAACAACTCATTTTGAATCCTCAAACCGGGATTTTTTTAGCAAGCGATGCAAAGCCGATTTCTACGAGTTATTTAGTTGAAAAAATTTCAAAACGATTAAAAAAGAAAACTCGATTTTTTCATTTAAATAAATTTTTCTTGTTTTTTTTTAAAAAAATATTTCCCCAAAAAATAGAGCGACTCTGGGGAAATTTAGAAATTGATGCATCCAAAAGTTTTTCAAAACTAAATTTCACTCCGCCTCACACAACAGAAGAAGGCATAAACGACATGCTTGATTGGTACTTAACTCAAAAAAAATGAATTATATCATAATTTTTTTTAGTTTTATAATTTCTTTAATATTGACATATTTAGTGCGTTTTTACGCCCTAAAAAAGTCAATCATCGACATTCCCAACGAACGCAGTTCGCATACAGTTCCAACTCCGCGCGGCGGTGGTATTGCCATAGCCGTAACTTGGTTTTCGACTATAACAATACTTTTTTTTACCGATAAAATTGAAAAGAATTTTTACTTTTCTTTGCTTTCGGGTATCCTGCTTGCTGTTATCAGTTTTGCCGATGATATTATGAATCTCTCCCCCAAAATTCGATTGGCAGTTCAAGCACTTTCGGCAGGTTTGGCATTATATTTTTTGGGTGGTTTGCAACCCGTTGATTTAGGATTCATTTCTCTGAAAATTCCTCACCTTGCCAATATTATTGTTTGGATTGCAGTCATTTGGTTCATTAATCTTTTTAACTTTTTAGACGGAATTGATGGATACGCTACTTCGGAAGCCATTTTTGTCAGTACCGCTTTGTTTTTTTTGACATCGGATTTAATTCCTGCACTTTTGGCAAGTTCAGCTGCCGGTTTTTTGATATGGAATTGGCAAAAAGCAAAAATATTTATGGGTGATGTGGGAAGTACGCTTCTGGGATTTAATATCGCAATTTTTGCAATTTATTACCAAAACACCTCGCAATTGTCCATTTTAATTCCATTGGCTTTGACTACGGTTTTTTGGTTCGATGCAACTGTAACACTTGTTCGCAGAAAATTAAATAAGGAACAATTGAGTAAAGCTCATAGAAAACACGCATACCAACGAATAACGCAAGCCGGATGGTCGCATCAAAAAACGGTTTTAATTGTTCAAATTATTAATCTATTTTTATTTACTATTATTCTAATATTCAAAAATATACAAAATTTCATTTTATTACTTCCAATTATCTCTATTGTTATTTTATTTTTTGCTTATTTTTTTGTTGAAAGAAAAAAGAAATTTCCCAAGGAATAATCAAGTTTCAACTTTGGAAGTATTTAAAAATATAATATTTTGATTACGAATAAAAGAAAAAAATGAGCCAAACATCGTAATAAATACAACTCCGGCAAAAGAATTCAGCATCGACTCAAAAAACATATAAAAAGTTATTACGACTAAAACTAAAATCCACACTGAATTTTTTTTTGTGAAAGCAACATAAAAAGACAAACAAACGAACAACATAAGCAATACAAATCCGACTATTCCTTGCCCTACCATGGTTTCTAAATATTGATTATGAGCGCCGAATTTTTTGTCGACAGCCCACCTCTCATTATTTTTGGTATATGTTTTTACAAGTTCATTTTTTACATCGCCGACTCCAACACCAAAAATTGGATTTTGCTTGATTATCTCCGCTGCATTTCCCCAAATTGTAATTCTTGGATCGGAATTTTTTATATCTTCTAATGTAATCCCTTTTTTTAGCTTATCAATAATATTCATGTTAATTTCACCACTTTTACTATCATTGAAGGTAAGCCCTCTGAAACCCACATCAAAATATTGAAAGAAAATCATTAACCCTAAAAATAAAATAATAAAAGCAAAAATTCCTATCTTAACTCTTATGGTAAATCTGAAAAACGCTGCGACTAAAAGTATCAGTATTAATATATAAGAACTTCTCGAAGAAAGTAGAAAAAACAAAATCCCCATAAAAATGATCAAAACAGTGGATATGTATTTTTTTTGTTTTGAAAAAGAACTTGCTCGAAAAAATAGAAGTAGAAGCAAGGAAATCAAAAAATACATACTCAAATAAGTCGGGTGTTCCAAAAATGAAAATTCAGTGCTGAAAAACACATTTCGTTTTTCCCAAACGCCGTCAACAATAGGATTAAAACTAAACACCCCATTTGTGAATGTTATTGCTCTGTAAAAAGCCCGCCCCAACAGAAATATTCCCGAAACAACCGAACCGCCGATAAAGGAATACAGAAACCATTGTTTCTTTTCAATATAAATCTTATTACTTGCATAAAAAAGAACCGGGGCTATTACAAAACACAATTGCGTTTCAAAAGTTGTATAGCCGTTTTTCAAATTCGAAGACCACAAAAGAGACAATGCCAAGAAACCAAAATATGCTAAATATGTGAACAATATTTTAGTATTTATTCCCGATTTGAAATTTGCCTTAAAATTTCCCTGTAACAACCATGTCAAAATCCAAAAATTGATTATAAAGGGCAACCACCATGTGTATATCGGAATTACAAAAAATATTAACAGGGCAGTATAGAAATTGATTTTTTGGCTGTAAACTTGTATAATTTCAGTATAAAATTTCATGAATTGATTTTTATTTTTTTACTGATTTCGAGTCTGATTTCACCTTTTTTTAAAATTTCAGAAACTGATGATAATCACCTTTCAACCCAACCACATCAGCATTCCTTATATCATACACCGTAGAAATACTTTGCCGTGCTTCGGATATTCCGAATCCGTTTCCTTTTAAAATTTCGTCATAACTTCGTGTGTGCAAATCGGTAAATCCTTCGCTGAACTCCAATTCTTCGCCGTCAACGGTGATGGAGCGAAATATTCTTAAACCTTTTTCACGAATTTCCATCGGAATAGTGTTGCTATCCAAACTCATAAACCATCTAACACGTGCCCTTTCGAGTTGCAAAAATCCGGCTGCCGTTTTGTCATTCCGCACATGAACGATATTTTCTTTTACGGCTCCGAAAATCCACGTGAGCATATCAAAAAAATGCACACCGATATTTGTTGCTATGCCGCCCGATTTTTCGATATCTGCCTTCCAACTTGCAAAATACCAATGTCCGCGCGATGTGATGTAAGTTAAATCAATTTCGTGCATTTGACTTGTCGGCATTTTCTCAATTCTTTCTTTCAAAGCAATAATTCTTGGGTGCAAACGGAGTTGAAAAATATTATTGACTTTTTGTCCGGTTTCTTCCGCAATTTTCTCCAAAGCATCAATATTCCAAGGATTCAAGACAAGCGGTTTTTCGCAAATGGCATCGGCACCGCTTCGCAGAGCAAATCGAATATGGGCATCGTGCAAATAGTTGGGCGTACAAATACTTACGTAATCAATTTTTTCGCCGCTTCGTCGTCGTTTGTCGATATGCCGGTCGAAGCGTTCGAATTCGGTAAAAAAATCGGCTTCGGGAAAATAACTGTCTAAAATACCCACACTGTCGAATTTGTCCAGTGCTGCAACCAAATTATTCCCGGTATCTTTAATCGCTTTCATGTGCCGAACGGCGATGTAACCGGCTGCACCGATTAAAGCAAAATTTTTCATTTTATAAAATTTTTGAGACAGAACCGTTTTTCAATTGATATTTTTCTCCGCTTTCCGGACAAACAGCAATTCCCTTTTCATCGAATTTCAACCGATGCCCAAATTCACTCATCCAACCGATTTGTTTTGCAGGATTGCCGATAACCAGAGCATAATCGGGAACTGTTTTCGTAACCACCGCACCGGCACCGATAAAAGCAAATCGCCCAATGTCGTGCCCACAAACCACCGTTGCATTTGCCCCAATGGTTGCACCTTTTTTGATAATGGTTGTGGCATATTGATTTTTACGATTCACGGCACTTCGCGGATTGATAACATTTGTAAACACTGCCGATGGTCCCAGAAAAACATCGTCTTCGCAGCTTACGCCTGTGTACAAAGACACATTGTTTTGTACTTTCACATTCCGCCCCAAAACGACTTCGGGCGAAATCACCACATTTTGTCCGATATTGCAATTTTCGCCGATAACACAATTGGACATGATGTGCGAAAAATGCCAAATTTTGGTTCCGTCTCCAATGGTGCAACCTGTATCGATTATTGCTGTTTCGTGAGCAAAATATTTATTTTCCATTGACAATTTCTTTCATATTTGAAGTAATATATCGAAGTTGTTCTTCGTCCATTTCGGTATGAATGGGAAGTGATAATACGGTTTCCGATAATTTTTCGGCAATCGGAAAATCACCTTTTCGATATCCGTATTTTGCGTAGGCTTCCTGCAAATGAATGGGAACCGGATAATAAATTTTTGAAGGGATTCCATTTTCGTCCAATTGTTTTTGAACTGTATCTCTATCTATATCTGCAATTTTGAGAGTATATTGGTGATATGTGTGTTCGCTGTTGGGATTGATAAACGGAGTGATAATTCTATTTTCGTGTTGAAATGCAGAATTGTAATATTCTGCAACTTTTTGTCGTGCCGAAATATATTCTTTTAAATATTTTAATTTGATACGCAAAACTACAGCTTGCAGTGTATCTAAACGAGAATTAACGCCTATTTCCGAATGATAATATGTAATTTTGGAGCCGTGATTGATAATGGCTCTCATTTTCAAGGCTAATTCATCATCATTTGTGAACAATGCCCCGCCGTCGCCGAAACAACCAAGATTTTTTGAAGGGAAAAATGATGTTGTTCCGATATTTCCGACGGTTCCGGCTTGTTTTTTTGTTCCATCACCGAAAGTAAAATCGGTACCAATTGCCTGTGCCGTATCTTCTATCACAAAGAGATTGAACTCATCTGCAATGTTCATAATTTCTTCCATATCAGCACATTGTCCGTACAAATGAACCGGAATAATAGCTTTGGTTTTCGATGTAATTTTTCGGCGTATTTGAGAAACATCAATATTAAAAGTATCCGGGTTTGCATCAACAAAAACCGGTATTAATCCCAAAAGAGCAATGGCTTCGGCTGTTGCAATAAATGTAAAGGTGGAAGTTATCACTTCATCGCCCGGTTTCAATCCCAAAGCCATCAAAGCAATTTGCAAGGCATCGGTACCGTTTCCGCAGGCGATTACGTGTTTTGCTCCCGTAAATTCAGCCAATTCGGTTTCAAATAATTGAACATCGCGACCTTTGATAAATGCTGTGCTGTCGATTACGGATTGAATTGCAGAATCAATTTCCAATTTTATTTTCAGATATTGACTTTGCAAATCAACCATTTGAATATTTTTCATCTTTATTATAACAAGTTATATGTACTTTTTGCAGTATAAACATAAGTATCGTTGATATTTTTTACAAACAGCGAAGCCTGTCAAATCATCAACACATCTACACATCTACAAATCAATAAATCAACACATTAATATTACAAACTCCAATAATCCATATTTTTTATTACATCGCGATAAATTCCTTTCACATCGACAAAAATTGGGTTTTCGGTTGTAATGGATTTAAAATATGCTTCGTTTAATTGAATGTATTGATTATGACTTACTGCTACAATTACGGCATCGTAATCGTTTCTTATGTTTTCCGTTAATTCAAATCCGTATTCTTCGTGTACTTCTTTTGTATCGGCTAAGGCATCGACAACATCGACATTGACCATGTACGAACGGAGTTCTTTAATGATATCAACGACTTTGGAATTGCGAATATCCGATACATTTTCTTTAAAAGTAACGCCCATCACTAAGACTTTTGAATCTCTCAGATTTTTTCCGGCAGCCAACATTTTCTTTACGGTTTGCTCAGCCACATAAGGTCCCATGGAATCGTTGATAAAGCGACCGGCATTGATTATTTGTGCATGAAAGCCCAATTGTTTTGCTTTGTGAACCAAATAATACGGATCGACACCAATGCAATGCCCACCGACCAATCCGGGATAGAATTTCATAAAATTCCATTTCGTACCGGCAGCTTCGAGAACATCAAAGGTATTAATTCCAATTTTTCTGAAAATAATAGATAATTCATTCATCAATCCGATATTGACATCACGTTGTGTATTTTCGATAATTTTTGCGGCTTCGGCAACTTTTATCGATGATGCTCTGTGAACACCGGATTGCACAACCAATTCGTAAACCAGTGCAATTTCATCGAGTGCTTCGGCATCACTGCCCGAAACAATTTTTATGGTGTTGGTAAGGATATGATTTTTGTCGCCCGGATTGATGCGTTCGGGCGAAAATCCCATTTTAAAATCGCTGCCGAGCTTCAATCCCGATTCGCTTTCTAATATCGGCAAACAATCGTCTTCCGTACAACCGGGATAGACGGTGGATTCAAAAACCACGTAATCGCCTTTTTTCAATGCCTTGCCAACAGTATGGCATGCTGCCAAAAGCGGACGCAAATCAGGCTCTAGATATTCATCGATTGGCGTGGGAACTGCTACAATATGAAAATTTGCCTTTTTTAAATCGTCCGAATTTGATGTAAAAAGGATGTCGGTATCGTAAAAAGCACTCGATTCCAATTCTTTGCTTGGGTCGATATGGTTTTTCATCATTTTCACACGGTCAGGCTTGATATCGAAGCCAATAACCGATGCTTTTTTTGCAAATTCCAAGGCAATGGGCAAACCAACATAGCCTAAGCCGATTAAGGAAATCTTAGCTTCTTTATCCAGAATTTTTTGATATATCTTCATTATTTTGTAGTGTTAATTTTAGTCGGGATTTTGCTTTTTAAGTTTCCAAATATTCAACAACAATTCTCTGGTTCCGCCAAACATCAATGCAAGAAAAACAAAAAGCAGCGGATAAATAACAAAAACTTTTATTTCTTTGAAAAGCTTTCTTTCAATGTTGTTATCCACAACGATTAGCGGACGCCATAGTTGCAACTGGGCTTCAACTTCGAGTTTCGATTTATATAATTTAATTTTTTGTTCTTGTGCCGAAGCATTGTCTTCCATGACAATTTGACCTGTCTTTAAGGCAGTTTGACTCTTCTGAAGCGAATCTAAAAGTTTCAATTCTGTTTCCATCTTTTTAATGAGTTCGGTTTTTTGCTTCAATTCCAATTCATATACTTCTTTCAGGTACGGATTGGTTTGGGCTAAATTTGTCAGCCAATCACTTGTTTTATTATAAAGTACGGAATCTGTCAGAAAAATGATGATATCAAACTGATACATTTCAACTTTCTTTTTTTCTTTTGCATCTTCCACCAAACGGCGTTCAACTTCTATCGAACTCAAATTTTCGATATCACTGATTTTTGCATTAAAATCTTTTGCTAAGGCGGCATAATTTTTTGTAGCAGCTTTTCGGTCAATTTTTTCTAATAATCCAATAAATACTTCCTTCGAAGCAACTGTAACAGTCAGCGTATTTTTATAAAATGGTTTTATCGACATAAAAGAAATAATTGCCAATACAATTCCCACCAATAGTGCTCCGCCAATGATATAGAAATATTTTACAACAAAGCGATAAAATTTTGCAATGATACTAAACAAATCAAATTCTATGTTTTCCATAATTTTAATATTATTTTATGCCACAAAAATATAAAAAAAACTTATTCCGTTTGTGTTCTATTTACAAAAAAGGATTTTTTAATTCGATTTTAATCAATTTGTCCAATAATTCCCGGGTTACAAAGACTTGGTAATAAAAAAAGGCATTGTACTCTTATTTTTCAGTATTCAATATTACAATGTAAAACCATATCTATCAACAAACTAAAATGATAGACTATTTGACATCAAAAATTTAATTTTTGAAAATAACTAATTTTCTAATTTTCATTTTCTACCAAACTAATGAGTTCAGTTTAAAAAGTTATAAAGTAGAAAGTTTATAAAGTTATAATACTGAAAATAAAGACTTTAAGTTATATCCATGTTTTTACATAAATTACTGATTATGAATGATTTTACACTTTTCACTTTCAAACTTTATACTTTTTATACTTGGCTCACTAATAATTATAATATAAAATAATGTGCAATTTAGTATCTTTGTCGATTCATTTTCAAACTCAAAATGCCCAAAAATAATATTTCTGTTCTCGGTGCACGGGTTCATAATCTTAAAAATATAGATGTTGATATTCCGCGAAATCAACTCACAGTCATCACCGGATTGAGCGGCAGCGGCAAATCGTCCTTGGCTTTCGACACCATTTATGCCGAAGGACAACGCCGGTATATCGAAACATTTTCGGCGTATGCACGGCAGTTTATCGGAACTCAGGAACGCCCCGACGTGGACCAAATCACCGGTTTGAGTCCTGTGATTTCGATTGAACAGAAAACAACAAACAAAAATCCGCGTTCAACCGTTGGAACGGTTACCGAAATCTACGATTTTCTGCGTTTGCTTTTCGCACGGGCTTCAACGGCATATTCGTATGAGACCGGCGAAAAAATGGTGAAATACACCGACGAACAAATTGTAAATCTGATTTTGGACGAATACAATCAGCATAAAATCTTCATTCTGGCTCCTATTGTCCGCAGCCGAAAAGGGCATTACAAAGAATTATTTGTTGCACTGCGGAAAAAAGGTTTTTTACATGCCCGAATTGATGGTGAAATTGTAGAAATGAAACCGAATTTGAAACTCGACCGTTACAAAACACACAATATCGAACTGACGGTTGATAAATTAGCAGTATCGGAAAAAGACCGAAAACGGCTGAAAACATCGGTAGAAACAGCCATGAAACACGGCAAAGGAATTATTCTTGTGGTGGGTTCCGATGGCGAAAAGCCCCGCTATTTCAGCCGTATGTTGATGTGCCCCACAACCGGAATTTCTTACGATGAACCCGAACCAAATTCATTTTCGTTCAATTCGCCGGCAGGTGCATGCCCGCATTGCAACGGATTGGGTTTTGTTAAGGAAATAGACATTAATAAAATCATTCCCGATAAAAGTTTAAACATCGAAAAAGGCGGCATAGAACCTATTGGAACGTACAGTAATACATTAATGTTCAAACAATTAGAAACTATCGGCTCGCAATATGGATTCACACTCAAAACTCCTGTCGAAAACATTCCGGAAGAAGCTCTGTCGATAATATTACATGGTTCCGAAGAAGCTATACCATTAGAAAATTCACCGCTTGGTGCCTCTTCAAATCTCA
The DNA here is from genome assembly GCA_020721645.1 of Draconibacterium orientale. Taxonomy (GTDB): domain Bacteria; phylum Bacteroidota; class Bacteroidia; order Bacteroidales; family JAADGE01; genus DYMH01. Next base: position 5,271 of record DYMH01000044.1, on the reverse strand, counting down.
AATTAAACTTCGACGGCATCATTGCACACATTCATCGTTATGCTGCCGGCACTTCGCCCCTATCCTCATCTTTTGAAAAAAAATATTTTAAAAATACAAAATGCCCAACATGCAACGGCTTACGTTTGAAAAAAGAAGCTCTATGGTTTCGTTTTGCCGAAAAAAACATTGCCGAACTTTCGGCTATGGACATCAGAGAATTGACGGAATTTCTTCAAAATACCAAAACAAAAATATCCGATACGCAAAATGTCATTGCACACGAAATTTTAAAAGAACTCCGCACCCGTTTGAGTTTTTTGATTGATGTGGGCTTGCATTATTTAAGCCTGAACCGCACTTCGAAAAGTCTTTCGGGCGGCGAAAGCCAACGCATTCGGCTTGCTTCTCAAATAGGCTCGCAATTGGTTAATGTGTTGTATATCTTAGATGAGCCAAGCATCGGACTACATCAACGCGATAATCATCGCTTAATTGAATCGCTCAAACGGCTGCGAGATACCGGAAATTCAGTAATCGTAGTAGAACATGATAAAGACATGATGTTGGCTTCGGATTATTTAATCGACATGGGACCCTTTGCCGGTAAACACGGAGGAACCGTGGTATGGGCAGGTATTCCGAAAAATATCAACCAATCTGATTCATTGACAGCCGATTACCTTTTAAAAAGAAAACGAATAGAAATTCCCGCAAAAAGACGTCATGGCAACGGACAAAAAATTGTTTTGAAAGGTGCAAGCGGAAATAATTTAAAGAATATCGATGTTGAATTTCCTCTGGGTTTATTTATTTGTGTAACCGGCGTTTCGGGCAGTGGGAAATCGACACTCATCAATGAAACATTACAACGCATTCTCAGCCGGCATTTTTACGGTTCACACAAGGCTCCTCTTCTATATAAAAGTATTGAAGGGCTCGATAATATTGATAAGGTAATAGAAGTTGACCAATCGCCTATCGGCAAAACACCGCGTTCAAATCCGGCAACTTATACCAAATTATTCGATGAAATAAGGCTTTTGTACGAAAAACTTCCGGAATCGAAAATCAGAGGCTACAAAAGCGGTCGCTTTTCGTTCAATGTAAAAGGCGGACGATGCGAAACCTGCTCGGGAGCCGGGCTGCAAACCATTGAAATGAATTTTTTGCCCGACATCTATGTTCAATGCGAAGAGTGTCAAGGAAGGCGTTACAACCGCGAAACTTTGGAAGTTCGCTACAAAGGGAAATCCATCAGCGATGTTTTGGATATGACAATTGATACTGCAATTGAATTTTTCGACAGTTTTCCAAAAATAAAAAGGACTCTGGTTGCTCTGCAACAGGTTGGGTTGGGCTACCTGACACTTGGGCATGCCTCAACAACCCTCTCGGGCGGCGAAGCACAACGCATCAAACTGGCAACCGAATTGGCAAAACGAGATACAGGAAAAACTTTTTATATACTCGATGAACCCACCACCGGCTTGCATTTTGAAGACATTCGCATCTTACTCAATGTGCTCAATAAAATTACCGACCGGGGAAACACAGTTCTGGTGATAGAACATAATATGGACGTTATTAAAACCGCCGATTACATTATCGACATCGGCAGAGAAGGCGGTGCTGCGGGCGGCGAAATAATTTTCGCCGGAACACCTGAAAAATTAGCCGAAAATACAGAAAGTTATACCTCAGAATTTTTGAAATCCGAGTTGAACGAAAAAATAATATCGTAAAAAACCTTCCCTCTGCAAAATATCGGTTAGATAGGAAAATTTGGCATGATTTCATTTGGACAGAGAGATTGTTTACGTAAACGAAACTGAATATTCGCACAAATTTTTCTAAAATCATTGCACAAAGACTATAGAATTATTTTCCCCCGTTTTTTTTCAAAGTATTTCAGTTGATAACTAATAAATTACGATATTTTTTCCTTTTTTTAAAAAAAAAGGAACATTTAATTTTGAATATTTTCAAAAAAGTAGAATATTTGAGCCCTAAGTCCAAATGATTTTCACACTATTATATTAAACTGAATTTAATTTATTACATACATGTAAGGCTAAATGTCAGATTATATGATATTTCATTTCTAATTACTCAATACTAATTACTAAATACTATATAATTTTATACCATAAACATCTTAAAAATGAACAAAAACAAACCCCGAGTTATAAAAGATTACGAGAAATTGTCGCCCGAAATTAAAGAACAGATTAAATTGACCTACCCCAACGGATTTTCGGATAGCTTGATTACTTACACCGATAAAACAGGTAAAATCATCAGTTCTCTGCCTTTTGAGACACAAGATACTTACTATCTTGTAAAAATGACCATGTTGCAAGCCACAACCATAGTTGAAGATGACGAAGATTATGATGAAGACGGAATTTTGAAAGATGAAGTCAAAGAAGAATATCAAGAAAAATATTTAGAAATGGAAGATCTTGATGAAACAGATGAATATCCTGACGATAAATTGGAAGATGGAGACGAAGATGATGAAGAAATACCGGAATTTTGATTCGGCACAGCATGAATTTTCAAAAAACTGATACAACAAAAACAAATGAAACAAATAGTAATCGGCAGCTTTTCAGAATTTGAACATTATATTGGCAAAGAAATCGGAGTTTCGGAATATTTGCCGGTAAGTCAGGAACAAATTACACAATTTGCCCAAGCTACCCTCGATTTTCAATGGATTCATACCGACCCGCAGCGAGCCTCAAAAGAATCGCCTTTCGGCACAACCATTGCACACGGATATTTAACGGTTTCGCTTCTGCCGCATTTGTGGGAACAAATTGTGGAGTTTCAAAATGTAAAACTGATGGTAAACTATGGTATCGAAAAATTGAAATTTAATCAAGCCGTCAAAGTAAACGACAGGGTTCGCTTGCGTGTGAGCCTCGAAAACCTTCAAAATCTTCGCGGAGTAATAAAAGCCCAAATGAAAGTTCGGCTCGAAATTGAAGGTAACTCCAAACCGGCTTTCGATGCAGTTGTGGTTTTTCTTTATCATTTCAATTAATCGCCTACCGAAATTAACCTTCTGATTAACATATTTTCAGACCTGTCGCGTATATAAAAAAACCGGCAGGTTTTTTGGTTTGCAGTATTTGAATAATTCGTAAATTTGCCGAATGATTTTTTTCAAAACAACAACCAAAACATTTCAATGAATAAAATATTCCTTTTTTGGGGACTCATTTTAATTTTAAACCCACAATTATCAGCTCAAAAACCACAAGCCAAAAATTCTACGGATAAAAATATCGAAGAGCTGACATTAATTTGGATAGCCGAAAACGAAAAGGCAAGCATTCCGTTCAAATATCTCCCTTTCAACTTTGTCGATTCCTTATCTCCTGTACGAATAACAGACACTTTTGCTGTTCAATATGCTGTTGCCGAAAAAGAAAAAATGATAGAAATTCTGAAAAACGACCCGGGTTTGAGAATTTCCGGCAATTTTACCCAAAATTTCCAACCCGCAAACGATGATTTTGAAGTCAACGGTTCCTATCGCCGTAAATATCAAGCAGGAATCGATTGGAATATCCTCAACGACGGTCTGATTCAAAATTACTACACCATCGAAGCTTACGAAAAAGATATTGCCAATTTACGACTTCAATACAAAAATTCATTTTCAACCTTACAGAATCCTATCATCAAAAAAAAGGTTTTCGCATTTTTTAATTCAACACAAATAGATGTGCTCACCCAAGACCGAAACATGTTAATGAAAATGATGTCGCCCGCCAAACTTTTGGAACTCACAAAAGACTTTCCCCGCGATGATTATTTACGCCTGATGAGCCGCCGCGATGCTGTCAATTCGCATCTTCTGGTACTGACTTCTCAAAATCAACAAATATCTGCTCAAAAAAACAAAGACTCGGAAATTCTTTGCCTTCCGGTTTGCGATTTAAAATACGATGTTTTAGAGGCGTCTTTTGAACAGAAATATAAAGATTCGCTCAATATTTCGGAGCGATTATCTGTAGGAAATCAAAGAAAAATTATTCACGAAATATCTTTGCGACCTTTTCTTCGATACAATTTATACGAATCGGGAACAGGCATCTCGACCAACAGTTTCTTTTCTACCGGCGTATCATTCTCAATTCCGATTCCGCTGAATACAAAACGGAAAAACGAATTAACTCAAATTCGGGCTTTGAAATTAAAATCGGAAAACGAAACACAACAAATTTCGAGAAAATCGCATTTCGAAAAACTGATTTTTTCTTATCAAGACCAATTGATTCGCTACTTAGACAATGTAGGAACCTTAAAAGACCTCACCGAAAAATATCGACTTCAAAGAACCGCCCTAAAAACCGACAGTTTACTTTTTAACCCCTTCGAGGGGCTCAAAACACTCGATGATATTTATCAACAAAAACTGCACATGCTTCTCATTCATCAAGAGTTGTATATGTTGGCTGCAAGCATATACAGAATGACAGCCTTTACCCGGTTTTCGGATATTTTTAAACCTTTGGAAATTCGTAATTACACCGGCGAAACCGAGGAAACCGATTTATCAATTTATATTTGGTCGTCGGTATTCCGAAATTACAGCCTCAATTTTATTGAAGAATATCTGATTTCCAATAACATAAAAACGGCAATGGTTTCAATCGGTTCAAACAAAGCAATTTCCGACAAAGCCACCGAGTCGATTATCCGAATGAACAAATTAGGAATTAACACACAATTATTAATTGGCGACAACAAGCTTTTAGATAAGGATATGTACAAATATCTCGAACAAAAAGTACCGGATAATTTAAAAAATATCATTTTCGGCATACATCTTGATGTAGAACCTCAAACATTTGACGATTGGACAACAAAAAAATACATCTATATCGAAAAATACATTTCAATGCTCAAAGGTGCACGAAAATATTGCGACGACAACCATTTCGAATTGTATGTTTCAGTTCCTTTGCATTTTCCAAACGAATACATTAATCAGATTTTTGCTATGTGCGATAAGGTTTATTTGATGGCTTATGAAAATACGGATTTGGATTTCATAAAACGAAAATCGGCGGAAGAATTTGCAGCCGATGCCAACAAAATAGTTTTGGCATATCGATTTAAAGATTTTAAAACAAAAATCGATTTGTACAATTTTATCGATGATTCAAAAACCGAATTTAAAATAAATCGATTTGCACTGCACGATTTTTCATCAATGACCGCAGCCGATAAAGCCCTTTTAAAAACAAATAAGTGAAAAACAATTAGGAATTA
>DYMH01000188.1 GCA_020721645.1 Draconibacterium orientale | reverse complement strand
TATTCTTATCAAAATCAAATTATTACTTCATTAACAATTAATAATTAACCATTACATAAAAGACCAACACGACTAACGTTTGGTCTTCTATAAGGATCTTAATAATTTGTGCTGTTACGAATTATGGCAGGTCGAATTTTCATCACTTCCGCACGAACAGCCTACCTTTTTCCCTGTTGTCGGATCAACAGAACTGCACTGTTTTTTAAATGTGTAATCTTTTTTGAACAACATTTTAATTCCGATACCTAATAAACTCAGGCTTAATAAAATGACTGCAAGCAGTATTGTTGCTGTTAAATTCATCGTTTTTGTGTGTTAAAAATAAAGCACAAAATTAATAATTTTATTTTAATCTAAGGAATTTTAATTAATTGAAGTTAAAATGAATAATTATCATACACCTATTTAGATACTAAAATTTTTACATCATTGCACCACATCATCACATCAAAAAATCAAAGTTTTTGGCTTACCAAATGTTCTATACGGTCTAAATTCAGTTCAATGGTAACCGAAACCTGTCCGTGGTCGCTTTGCCACGATTTTGGTTTTTCGTTGCTTAGGGTCGAATCGAAAAGGTGGTCGTTCAGCAGCGAAACATAACCTACTCGCCCAATGCTGCGTGGGTTTTCCGAAACCAATTCCTGACTTACCATGATGTGGTCTAAACTTTCGTAGTGCCCGTTGTGAACGTGTGTATAATAAAAATCATGAAAACTCTTTCTGGCTTGTAAATCTTTAACATGATAGAGTAGAACGTCCCAAACATTTTGCTTTATCTCCGAGGGTAATTTGCGAAATGGTATCTCACCCGAAACGATTCTGGTGCTTACCGAAATGCCGTTGTCATTAACATCACCCATGAGAATCACCGGACGTTCATTACCCTTCATCGTTGCAGAAAGAATCGACCGGAGTGCCGTGGCTTCTGCCGAGCGTATCAGTAGCGAACGGGTTTGACCTTTGGCTAAATGAACAGGATTGTCTCGATTTTCATTGTTGATAAATCCGGGACGTTTTGATTTGAGGTGGACAACAAAAAAACTGATGATAAAATCTTCGTGAACTTTGATGTCGGCTTGCAAAACAGGACGTGAAAACTTTTTGTATGGCAATGTGATTTTTTCAGATGTTTCGTGATTTTCCAATTCAATCAACGAATCTTCCGGAAAATTTTCATAAACAGTGCTTGCCGAAATCGGGAAACGTGATAAAATTGCCAAACGCGGTAAAATCCCGTCTTGTTTAGCACCAATGATATGAGCCCCTTTGTATATACCGCTTCTTTCAACGGCTGCTTGAAGGGCTTCTAATTGAAAAACTTCCTGAAAACCAACAATATCAGCATTCATTGCAATCAATTGCCCGGCAATCCAATCAATTTTTCGTTCGTACTCAATTTGAGTATATTTCTTATTATCGTAATATTCAACTTCCGGCAACAAAAGATTTAATACGTTGAATGTTGCTACTTTAATGGTCTTCTTTTTCATATTTTCGGTTTTTTTAGATTGATAAATTTACAAATATTTTCAATAAAACAATTTTTTTAATATCTCATTTCCAATTCAAAATAAGTATCTTTGTTTAATTTTATTTACCTCAATATGGATTAGATTTTATTTCGAATGAAAACACTCGGACTTATTGGTTTCCCTCTTACACATTCGTTTTCGCACCGTTATTTTTACGAAAAATTTGAACGCGAGCGATTGTACGATTACAATTTTCTTAATTTTCAGCTCGAACGAATTGAGGAATTAAGCGATATGTTGAAAAATACACCAACACTTATCGGATTTAGTGTTACCATACCGTACAAAGAAAAAGTGATACCGTTTTTGAGCGAAATCTCAGCCGAAGCTGCCGAAGTTGGTGCCGTAAATGCCGTTACCGTTGAACGGAAAACTGAAAAAATCTTTTTAAAAGGTTATAATACCGATGTTCATGGCTTTACCGAAACTCTCCGCCCTTTATTAAATGAAAACATACGAAGTGCACTTATTTTGGGTACCGGAGGTGCCGCAAAAGCTGTAAATTATGCTCTGAAACAAATGGGAATCTCGTCTTTTTTTGTTACACGAAAAACACAAAATATAAGTTCAAACACCATTAATTACAGTCAGTTGAATCAAAATTTTGTAAAAAATAATCTGTTGATAATCAATGCAACACCGGTAGGAATGTACCCAAAAATTGACGAATACCCGAATATTCCGTATCAATATTTGACCGAAAATCATCTTTTATACGATTTGACATACAATCCGGAGAGGTCGAAATTTCTTGAAAAAGGACTAATAAAAGGAACGCGAATTATGAATGGTTATCAAATGTTGAAATATCAGGCAGAAGAATCGTGGAAAATATTTAATTCTTAATAAACTTCTTGGTAATCAGTGTTTTGCTATCGGTAATTTGAATAAAATAAGAACCTGTTTTCAAAAATGATACATCGAGAGTATATCGCTCACCGTAAAAATTGGGAGTCAATTCCCGCAGGCTTTTTCCGGACAGGTCGATAATTTCGATTTTTTTAATTTCTAAGGCGGCAGGCAGAATAAATGTAATATCGTTTTGTGTTGGATTTGGAATCAAAACAATTTGGTCTGATAAAAGTGAATTTTCATAAAAATATTTTGTTCCCTTCGAAATAATATCGTGTTCGGGGTCGAAAACAATGTTTAAAACTTTAAAATTTATTTGGGTAACAAATTTTTGACCCGAAAACGTATTATCGAAAATAATTGTTGTATCGTTTTCATATCCAACGAAAAGAACAGGGATTTTCAGCGGGAAAAATGTCGCTTTGTCGGTGCTTTGTTTTTGATTGATGGTTAATGTTGCTCTATTTTCAATGATTTGAGAAAATGATAATTGATAAATCGGAAAGCCTTCACCATATATCCATTGCGAAAAAAAAGTATCCAAATTGGAGCCGGAGGCAACTTCAAAATGCTTTTTTAAATCATTGGTTCGGGCATAATTTCCGGAAAGTTTGATATCGGCACGATAGGATTTGATGCCGGCAAAAAACGCACTGTCGCCCAATTGGCGGCGGAGAGTGTGCAAAACCATCGCTCCTTTGCTGTACGACAGTCGCGAATCAAAAATACGGGATACAGAGCTTGTATCTACCACATAAACAGCCCCATCGTCCTTTTGGGTAATGGCAGAAATTCTTCCGGCTTTCCATTCTTTGAAATTTTGCCCGTTGTTACTCAATCCGTGTTCTACGACCAATCCTTCGGAATATGTGGCAAAACCTTCGTTGAGCCATATGTCGTGCCAACTACCGCAGGTAATATCATCGCCGAACCATTGATGAGCCAACTCGTGAGCCATTAACAGTGTGTTGAAATGCGAAATAAAAGTCATGGTTTGGTGTTCCATACCGCCGCCGCGACCGAATTGAGCATGTCCGTATTTCTCATCGGCAAAGGGGTAGATTCCGTAAAGCCGGTTGAATAATTCCATGATTGGAATTAAATTCGGCGTGCTGTTTTGTGCATCGGATAATGTTTCGGGATACACGTAGTTGAGTATTTGCAAAGAATCAGTGGGTGAAATTGCTGCATAATCCGAATATTGGGAATAATTTGTAACCGAAAATGCAATAAGATATGCAGCAATTGGGTGGCGATGTTTCCAGTGTGTTACTTTTTTATCGTTGAGGATTTTTTCGGAAGCAAGGATTCCGTTGCCGGCTACTTTATTGCCAATCGGTGTTGTAACAAACATATCAACAGAATCGGCTTTATCGTTCAGGCTTTGTTTGCAAGCCCACCAATCTTTTGCACCAAAAGGTTCGGAAAGTGTCCAAATAATTGGAATGTCGTTGTGTGTCGATTTTTGAAAAGAGCCTAAACCGGTTGAAGGCGGTTGTCCTTGATAATAAACTGTTAAGGAATCCATTACATTTTCGGGCAGTGTATTTGTAAAGACAATATTCAGAAGCTCTTTGGGGCGATAAAATGCTAATTTTTTTGTGTGATAAACAACCGAATCCACTGTGAGTGCCGATGATAAATCGAAAGACATTTCGGTAAAATCGGGGCGGGTAGGAGCAAAATACGTTGTTATTGCTCCTTTGATATACAATACCGCAGGATCGATTTCAAATTCCAAACGATGATAGGAAATATCATACAAAAAATGAGCTTCCTGATTTTGTTTTTGGGATATCGATTTTTGAAACATTTCAGCCGATTTCATTCGGCTCTCTCTACACGAAGAATCAGCAGAGGATTGTGTTTTTGCTTCTGCGGATATAAAAATGGTTAAAAACAGTCCAAAGAAATATTTCATCATTTTATTTTTAATTTTAGCTCGGAAGAAGTCCATATTTTATTTTTTTTTATTTATGAAATTTGATTTATTTCGGACTCAGTTTCCTTAATATTGTTAAAAAACAGACATTTCATTTCAATTTTAATTATCAATAAAATAAATACTTTTTTTGTTATAAAAATCAATATATTTTTGAAAAAAAATCAAACTGAAAAGTTTACAATATATCATTAAAAAATGAATTTTCCCCAAACAAAGATAACCGATTTTATCGAAGAACACCATGTTTTAACCCTTGCCACTTCAGCAGAAAACCGACCTTATTGTGCCAATTGTTTTTACGTTTACCTGAAAGACGAGAATCTCTTCGTATTTACTTCCGATGATACCACAAAACACGTTCGCGATGTTGCGGTAAATAATTGCGTTGCCGGTTCTGTGGTATTAGAAACTTCGACCGTGGGCAAAATACAAGGCATTCAATTTACAGGGCGAATGTTTCTGCCTGCCGATGAACAAGCTCAAAAAGCTCATCACAAATATATGTTCAAATATCCTTTTGCGACACTCATGAATACACAATTATGGGTTCTGGAGCCCGATTTTATCAAATTAACGGATAATCGTTTGGGTTTCGGAAAAAAAGTGATTTGGAAAAAAGACGAATAAAAATCCGATGTCGTTTAGTTAAGCATGTGTTCGGCTTAGGCTCTGCCTCAGTCGGGCTTATTTTGCAAGGCTCAGCCTTGCTTTGACAGACAAAGCCTGTCATGATAACTTTTACTTAGGCAGAGCCTAAGCCGAACAGCAAATACATTTCTAAACTAAACGACTTTGAATAAAAAACTAAAAAAAGACTTTTAAATAAAAAAAATATATCCTATCTTTGCACACCGAAAAACAAAAGGTCACGTGGCCGAGGGGCTAGGCACCGGTCTGCAAAACCGATTACAGCGGTTCGAATCCGCTCGTGACCTCTGAAATTAAAAGAGTTATGATTTATTTCATAGCTTTTTTTT
>DYMH01000043.1 GCA_020721645.1 Draconibacterium orientale | reverse complement strand
ATAATCAGTGTTTTCTGCAAAAATAAATATTATTTATGTAATTAAGTCTAATTTTTTTAATAGAATATGTTTTTTGTCATGTACAAAAGGATAAAATGATAAATTTTTTTAAAGAATTAACAATACTTAAGAAAGATAATACAAATGTTGAAACAAATTAAAATAAGCATGTATTACAATATTTATTTTTTTGCGATTATACTTTTCCCGTTTTGTAATACTTCGTTACATTACAATGCTTTAAAAAACAATAAAATAGATACGTTGTTTAACGAAGATTATTGTTATACTTTTTCATTGGACAACCGAAAGTATATATATTATCTAAAAAAGGATAATGAATTAGTTTGTGTTGACAGTTTTAATCGAAAGAACTCAATAGGGAAGTTATTAAATGACACCTATTTTGAAGATTTTGAAATTGATAAAAACTATATTTACTGTAATAATAGCATAGAAACAGAAAGTAAGAATTTGAAAATATTTAATATTAGTGATTTAAGTTTAAAATCCTGTATTTATGGATATACAATAGGTAAAATTTTTGATAATGATTTGATAAGTTTATATAAACCCGATTTTATTAGTTCAGGTTACAACTACATTTTTGATACAAATAAAAACGATACTATTTTTAAAAGTGATAAAGGGATTTGTATGAATAATAGTTACTTTATTCTGTATGATCTTGACTATAGGAAGAAAAAAATATCTACACAAGTTGAAATAAAAATTTTAAAGAAAAGCAATCTCAAAGTGATAAAATCTGAAGAGATTCATCATAAAAATTATATGGAAATTCTATTTTTTTTGAAGATAGATATTTAGCGATGGAAAACAACATTCTTTATATGATAACTTTTTCCGGGGAAATACTTGGGAGCTGGGAGATAACTACAGGTGTGGGGGCTCAAAAACTTTTATCAACAAAACAGAAAACCATAAGTTATTATAATTGGTCAAGTTATGATGAAAGTTTATATGGCAACGAAAAGTATTATTTTATTAAACAGACAATTGATTTAGAGAAAGTTTGGTCTACAAATTATATTGACAGTAACAACTATAAACTTTAAAATAAATGAACTAAAATACTTTTATACAAAAATCCCCCGCTGCAAGTAGTCTGTAACAAACTAAAAACGAGGCTGCTTGGCGTTGTTTAGCGATAGCGTAACTACGACGGAATTGTCTGAACCGTGATTTTTTGGATTAATGGATTATGTATCGTCCTGAAAAAACTTTACAGGTTAAACATTAAATTTCCGTGTATAATATTACATCATTTTTTTAAATTCCTGAAATAAATTTACAGAACTGAATTTGCTTTACATTTAGATATTTATTTCCTGTTTTCACTTTACAATCATTTTTATTTTTTGTCTTTGATTCCGTTAAGCCTCCAAAATTTTGGAAGAATTAATCCTGCAAGAAATTTTGGAAAAATACTACCCGCAGGGTGGAGATTTTTTCAAAATCCAGTAGGGCTTGTTCCCCCGGCTCGCCGTAGTCTGTACCAAACTAAAAACGCAACCGCTAAGCGTAATTTCAAATTACGCTTTTCTTTTTTTGAAAGTTTTTAACTTTCATCGCACAAGCGAAAGGGGGAAAAAGAAATGAAAGGAATGAATGTAATGAAGGGATTTTTTATAACAAATCAATCTTTTTTACTTCTTCATATTTTCGTTTCGTTCTTTCCAAATTTCCGGATTTCGGTTGGTATTGAAAACGGCAATGATAACAATGGTTTTTATATCTTGATTAACTTTGTAATGAATTGTGTAGGGATATTTAAAAACTAACAAACAACGAACATCGGCATATCTGATTGCATAACTGAGCGGCTGCTTTCGGAGGTCGGAAATGAGTTTTTTAACCTTGTCGGAAAACTTTTTACCAAGTCCTTTTTGTTGTTCATCGTACCATTCTTTGGCACTTTTCAAGTCTTCCATAGCACGGGCATCAATTATTATTTTGAACATATCCGGCTATATTTGATTTTTTACCGACTCCCAATCCAATAAAAGATCCGGATTTTCTTCGTGCGATTTAATTCTGTCCAATACAATTTTTTTGTGTTCTTCGGGGATAGAAATATCATCGGTGATGTTGATAAAATCAAAATTCCGAATAAGTTCCAGAAAAAACGGATACTTGTAATCCTGTATTTGTAAAGTAAGTTGTTGCATGATTTATATGTTTTAAATATGTGCCTGTTTTGCTTAGGATCTCGTATAGTGTCAAAATTATAACCAAAGATAACAAACAAATTTTTGAAATCAAAACAGCATAATTAATTTGCCGCTGTTAAGCGTCATTTCAAATTTCCACATTCTCACATTTTCAAATTTCCACATTTTCCAAAAAATCCGTACCTTTGCAAAAACACATTCGGCAATGACAGAACCCAAATACATCAATCCGTTTACCGATTTCGGCTTCAAGAAAATCTTCGGCGAAGAGGCAAACAAAGACCTGTTGATCGATTTTTTGAACGAACTACTCGCTTCACAAAACCGGCACATCAAGGATTTAACATTCAATAAAACCAACCGTTTAGGAACAACGGGTTTGGACCGCAATGTGGTGTTCGACCTGTATTGCGAAAGCGAAACGGGCGAAAAATTTACCGTCGAACTGCAAAAGGCAAAACAATCGTTTTTCAAAGACCGAATGCTCTATTACAGCTCGTTTTCCGTTCAGGAACAAGGCATTAAGGGCGATTGGAATTATCAATTGAACCCGGTTTATGTGGTCGGAATTTTGGATTTCATTATCGAAGAAAACAAAAAGAGTGATATCGTAGTCAGCCATAACCAATTGATGGACAACGACCGGCACACCGTTTTTTACGATAAACTCACATTCGTAACACTTCAAATGCCAAATTTCACCAAAACAGAAAACGAACTCGAAACCAATTTCGATAAATGGCTGTTCGTTATCAAGAATTTACATCGTTTGGATAACATTCCCGAACGCCTGAAAACCAAGATATTTGAGAAACTGTTCAAAACAGCGTCCTATTCCGCCCTCAACAAAGCCGACCGCGACAAATACGAAGAAAGTTTGAAATATTACAACGATCTGAAAAACTCCTTAGACACAGCCTTCGACGACGGCAAAGAAGAAACACGGCTCGAAATGTTGCTTTTAATTGAAACCGAAAGAAAACAAAAAGAAGAAGCTCAAAAGCGGGAAAAAGAAGAAAGAAAAGAAAAAGAAGAAGAAAGAAAACAAAAAGAAGAGGCAAAACAAAAAGAATCGGAAGCCACACAAAAGCTTGCTCGAAAAATGCTGAAATACGGCGAATCTGTCGAAGAAATTATGAAAGAAACAGGTTTGAGTCGAAAAGAAATAGAAAGAATAAAGCGACTTAAATATTAACATCACCCATACAATATATCACCATAAATTTGTACCTACTCTCCATTTTCTGCCCAAAACAGAAGGTTGTAATTCGAAAAAGGGCAAAGTTTTGACTTTTTGTCTATATTTTGGGGGGCAGTATCAATTTTATTTTTGTCATCTTAAAACTTTTTCTCAACCACGAAGGCACAAGTGCCGCACCAACAAACAGATAGGGATAATATGTGTAGAAACGCCAAATAACTGCCATAACAACGGCTAAGCCTGCAGTGGGTGGCAGAAAATCGCTGAGATAATTTGAGAAAACAAGTTCGGACAAACCACTGCCGCCTGGCGTTGGGCTCACAAGCATCATTATCCACATAACCAATTGACGGGCAAAAAGCAGAAAATGACTTTTGGGGACGATGAAAAAGGCGATGAATATAAAATTTACAACCCAATAGCGAGCCGTCCAAGATAAAAATGTTGAACCGAACGCTTTTACCCAAAAATTGAACGGTTTACTTTTGTAATCGGAACTACCTTTTTCAATATCAAATCCTGCTCGCCGAGCAGATTTACGCCAACGTCGTAAAAATCGCAGTTGGAAAATTTTTAAGATGGCTTTTTTGATTACTTTCGGATTGATAAATAAACCGTAGCCTACGAACAAAACATATAATAATATTAAAACGTATCCCAAAAAACCAAAATAGAAAAACTCGTTGGTAAACGAAATGCCTTTTTCAATATCGCCTACCGAAAAAAGCGTTTCTGTCCCAACTAAAATAATGAGCAAAGGGAACATTAACACAAAATACAGTTCATCTAAAAATGATGTTAAAAGAACAATCGAAGCACTTTTTCCTATGCTGATGCCTTCTTTATGAATAAAAATAACGGCAACCGAAGTGCCCCCAATCGAAGTCGGCGTAATTGCCGATGTAAATTCCCAAAGCATAATAATTCTTAAAGCTTGTCTCAATGTGAGTTGATTATCGGACAAGGTGCGCAGACGCAAGATATATCCAACATCTCGGCAAACCATGCACATTGCTGCAATAAAAAGCCAAAATACCGAAACAGCCGTAATTTGCAGTGCATCGATTGAGAAATTTTTGCCTTTCAGTTGAAAATAAAGGAGTGCACCCGTAAAAACAGCTCCAAAAAGTAAGGGGAAAATAATTTTGGAAGGCTTTAATTTGTGCGGTATATTGCTTTCAACGTTTTGTGTATCAGCAGTTATATTCTTTTTAATATTTTTTCGATTTTCCATAATTGGTTCTCTTCAAATCTATTAAAAATATTCTTTTTAAAAACAGTTTTTATGGAATATATTGTACTTTTTATAGATTTTGTTTAAAGAGGCGGCGAATAGAGATTTGATTTTCGATAGGATAATTTTATTTTTGTATAAAATTACACTATGAAAAATTGGATTGTTTTTATCGTTTTTTTTTTCAATATTTTAAGTGAATCCTGTGCTCAAAAGTCGGCAGTATCCACAAACAGTATCGACAAAGCAATTCAGGTTTTGGCACGCGAAACGCCGTTTAAAAATGCCGGAATTGGATTTTATGTTCAAGATCTTAATTCGGGCGACGTTTTGTGTTCCTACAATCCGAATTTGGCTTTAACTCCCGCATCTACAATGAAATTGCTCACGACTTCGGCAAGTTTGGAGGTTTTGGGTGCCGATTTTCGTTTTAAAACATCTTTGGCTTACGATGGAAAAATTGATACAGCTCGCAGAATATTATACGGAAATTTAATAATACTCGGCGGCGGCGACCCAAGTTTGGGGTCAAAATATTTTCCCGAAACACGGAGTGCCGCATTTCTTGTTCGCTGGGCAGAAGTTTTAAAAACATTGGGTATCGATTCTGTTTCGGGACGTTTATTTGCCGATACACGATGTTTTGATGATGCACTTGTTCCGCCTACAAGGGCTTGGGAAGATATGGCAAATTATTTCGGTGGCGGTGCATCGGGTATTTCAATTTACGACAATTCGTACAGCTTGTTTTTTGATACCGGAAAAAATAAAGGAGATTCAAATACCCTGATAAAAATTTCGCCCCAAGTTACAGGTTTGAATGTAGATAATCGTTCAAAAGCTGATTCGATTGATTTTGATAATTCGTTTCTTTTTGGGGCTCCGTACTCCGGCGAACGCGAAATACGCGGCGAATTGCCTTTGAATAAAACAAATTACGAAGTTCGAGGAACAATACCCAATCCTGCATACGTAGCAGCTGAGGATTTGATAAGGGAATTAAAAATTTTCGGAATTGCAATCGATTCAATTCCTGTGATACTGAAAAACGAGAAATCGAAATTGACTTATAATTCTGCCGACATTAAAATTTTGAATACCGAGCAATCTCCGCCTGTGTATCAGATTATTGAAAAAACTAATTTGTACAGTATCAATTTATTTGCCGAACATCTCTTGAACCGGATTGGGCTTGCAAGGGGCGGAGAGGGTAACACAAAAAGTGCGGCAGAAAAACTTACTGCTTTTTGGCGAAGCAAAGGCATGGATACCGATGGATTAACGGTTGCCGATGGTTGTGGCTTATCGCGTTATACCACTGTTACTGCCAAACAAATGAGTTTTATGCTGAATTATATGAAAAATTCGAGTAAAAATTTCGATTCTTTTTATGCAAGTTTGCCCATAGCCGGGAAAAAAGGAACTATCAAATCCTTGTGCAAAGGCACATCAGCCGACGGAAATATACATGCCAAAAGCGGTTCGATACGCGGTGTGCGGGCTTATGCCGGCTATGTAAGCTCTAAATCCGGTCGCGAGATGGCTTTTTCGATAATCATCAACAATTACAACGGAACGCCGGGGGCAGCTTTGAGGAAAATTGAAAAACTCCTGGTTGCTTTGGCGGATTTTGAAGAATAATGAGGATTTTGGAAAGAAAGGCTTTATATTTGTAATGAAAATATTTGATAGTCAATGATATCGTAAATGTTAATCATTGAAAAAATATTTAGTAAAGAGATATGATAAAAAAAATCATAAAAAAAATATTACGAATACGGTTTGCATTTGGCTTGGTTAACACTTGTTTTAAACCCGGGCATTTTTATTCTCCTATTGTTTCTTTAAAAGATATCAAACGAAGAGAATCTCAAATTTGGAAACCTGTTTTAAGTCTTGATATTCAAAATATTTCTTTAAATAGTCACGAGCAAAAAGAATTGTTAAGTCATTTTTCAGATTATTACTCGGAAATGGGTATTAGTATCGAAAAAAGTGATAAGCGATACTATTTCAACAATGTATTTTTTTCTTATACCGATGCGTTTCTTCTCTATTCAATGATTCGGCATTTTAACCCAATTCAAATTATAGAAGTTGGTTCCGGATTCTCATCTGCCGTGATGTTGGATACAATTGATACGTTCGCAATGCCGGTAAAAATCACTTTTATAGAACCTTTTCCGAAACGTTTAAAATTATTGATGAAAGAAAATGAAGATAAACGTTTTCAAATCCAAACATCTCAAATTCAAGATATTGATTCGGATTTTTTTAAATCGCTCAACCAAAACGATATTCTTTTCATAGACAGTACTCATGTTTCAAAAACCGGAAGTGATGTTAATTATGTCATATTCAACATTTTGCCAATTTTAAAAAAAGGAGTATTAATTCATTTTCATGATATTTTTTATCCTTTTGAGTATCCTAAACAATGGGTTTATGAAGGCAGAAATTGGAATGAAAATTATCTTTTGCGAGCATTTTTGATGAACAATAATGATTATAAAATTCTGTTATTTTCGGATTATTTGCATAAAATTCATAAAGAAGCATTTAAACACATGCCTTTGTGTTATAACAACACGGGCGGCAGTATTTGGATTCAAAAATTAATTGACCCGGAATGAGCACAAACCCTCTAATAAGCATCATTACGGTAGTGTATAACGGCGAAAAACACCTTGAAAGTACCATTAAAAGTGTTATTGAGCAATCGTATAACCATTTTGAATATATTATAATTGACGGTAATTCGGAAGACCGTACGGTTGAAATCATTAAAAAATACGAACACAATATAACTCATTGGATTTCAGAATCTGATAATGGGATATATGAAGCAATGAATAAAGGATTAAATTTGTCGAAAGGTGATTTTGTCGGAATAATAAACAGTGATGATTTTTATGAACCTGATGCTTTACAAAATGTTGTTAATGAAATTAATATAAACCGGGATATTGATATTTTTTTTGGCGATATTTATATCTTGAATCCTCATTTAAAATCCAAAAAGTTACTGACATACAAAAAAGGAAAAAATCTCGAAAAATCATTTTCTATCTGGCATCCTTCTGTTTTTGTTCGAAAATCGACTTATGAAACCTACGGATATTTTGATTTATCATACAGATTAGCAGCAGATTATGAGCTGTTGTTGCGGTTTCAAAAAAAAAAATGTACTTTCTGTTATATCAATAAAGCACTATCAAATTTCAGAGAAGGAGGTATTAGCTATTATAACAAAAATTTGATTTTTGAGCAATATCAATTGCAAAAGTTGCATACAAATAGTGCTTTTTCAACAATTATTTTTATAAAAAATTATACTGTTTTTTTGTTGCAAAAATTGGGAATGAAGTTATTAGGCGAAAGAGAATATCATACATTTCGATACAAATATTTATACAAATAAATGGAAAACACACCTTTGGTAAGCATCGCATTACGAAGTTATAATCAAAAAATATTTTTGGAAGAAGCCATTGAATCAATTTTAAATCAAACATTTACCAATTACGAGTTGATTATTTCCGATGATGCTTCCACCGACAGTTCAGCTGATTTAATAAAAAAATATGCCGAAAAATATCCAAATTTTATCAAACCGATTCTAAATACTAAGAATTTGGGACATACCAAAAATTTGAATAAAGCACTTTTTGCATGCACCGGAAAATATATTTCAATTTTCGACGGCGATGATACCATGTTGCCCGAAAAATTAAAATTGCAAACGGAATTTATGGAAAAAAATCCCGATTGTGTTGTAAGCTATCACAATGTAGAATATTTTGATAATGAAACTGATACGACTATTTTCCTGAAAAATAACAAGAAAAACAGCCACACGGGAGACATTAAAACCATGATAAAATACGGTATGTTTAATACAAATATTTCGTGCATGATACGGCGGAATAAAATACCCGAACACGGTGCCGATGAAATAATTTCAATAGCCTCCGACTGGTTGTTTTATGTGGAATGCCTCATTCATGGGGGAAGAATTTTGTATATCGACCAAGTTCTTGCACGCGTGAGAAGACATCCGGAAAATATTACTCAAACACGTTTTATTAAAAATTTGACAGACCAATATTTTAGTAGTTTCATAATTCTGAAAAAATATCCGAAATATTTTTTTTACGTAATTTTTCGTTGGTTCAACGGATTTTGGAATCAAATATCAGGTAAAAACTAAAATTATTTTGCAAAAGATAGTACAAAAATTTGTAGAGCAAATTCATCGAATACTTGCTATATTTGGTATAAACGAGCCAACTCGCCATGCCGTCATCCGATATTTTTTCAACACCGGTTGGATGTTTGCCGAAAAAATATTGCTTTTGGCAGTTTCCTTTTTTGTCGGCATCTATGTTGCCCGTTATTTAGGCCCTTCGCAATACGGATTGTTTAACTATGCCATAAGTTTTGTATTTCTTTTTCAAGCCTTTTCTCGCTTGGGATTAGACGGAATTATTGTTCGTAATTTGCTGCAATTTCCGGAAAACAAAAATAAGATACTCGGAACTTCAATCGTCTTAAAATCAGCCGCTTCACTCATAAGTTTTTCATTTATTTTGATAAGTATTTTATTTGTCGAAAGCGATTTTCAAACAAAAATACTCGTTGTTATTATTGCCGGCTGCATGATATTTTCCGGTTTCGACACTGCCCAATTTTGGTTCGAATCGCAAGTAAAAGCAAAATACAATGCAATCGTAAATTCCGTTTCTGTTCTTATTGCTTCCGTTATTAAAGTAATTCTCCTTATTTCAAACAGCGATTTAATTCTGTTTGCCGCCGTTTTTTCTGCCGAAATGATATTCAAACAATTCGGCTATCTGTTTTTTTATCAATATCAAAATAAAGATATATCAACATTAAAATATGATATTTCGACAGCCAAAAAAATGATGAAAGACGCATTACCATTGTTGTTTTCGAGTATTTCGGTGATGCTCTACATGCGAATCGACCAAGTGATGATAAAAGAAATGCTCGACGATAGGCAAACCGGACTTTATTCGGCAGCCGTTAATTTGAGCGAATTGTGGTATTTTATTCCGGTAATAATATCAAATTCAATATTTCCTGCAATAATTGACGCTCGTGAAAAAAGCAAAAAATTTTACGAAAAACGACTGCAACAATTATACAATTTGATGAGTCTGATTTCCGTAATTCTCATGTTTCCGATTGCGATATTCGGACACGAAATTATCAATATCATTTACGGTCAATCGTATTGCGAAGCCGGAAGCGTGTTACAAATTCATATACTTTCGCTTCTGTTTGTTTTTTGGGGAACGGCAAGCGGGAAATGGCTTTTAGCCGAAAATTATGTAACAATAAGTTTATATCGAGCAATTGCAGGAGCTTTGGTAAATATTGTTGCTAATGTTTTTCTGATAAAATATTACGGCATTTCGGGAGCAGCAATCGCAACACTTTTGGCGTATATGACAGCCGGTTTTTTGTTCGATATATTTTATAAAAAAACACACATTTCGTTCGTAATGAAATGTAAATCATTAAATTTGTTCGGAATGTTAAGAAAAAAATGAAGAAATTAAAAGATATTATAACAAAAGTATTTCCGGTTCGGGTAAAGTTATTTCAAAATTTCAGAATTTTAAAAAACGACTTTGCTCAATTCAGAAGCATGAAATCGGGATTTCCGGTGAATAAATCCGGCGAAGCAATCCCGTGGTACACATTTCCGGCAATAGAATATTTATCGCAATTCGATTTTTCGGAAATGAACGTTTTGGAATTTGGTTCCGGTTATTCAACAGTTTATTGGAAAAAAAAATGCCGAAAAATCACTTCTGTTGAGCATCGTGCCGAATGGATAAATATTGTAAAAGGCTTTATATTCAAAGAAAATACCGAATTAATTTTGCAAACAGAAAACAATTACACACAGATTTGTAAAACTCTCGATAAAAAATTCGATATAATTATTATCGACGGTATCAAACGCCCCGATTGCACTCGTGAAATTAAACACTGCCTGAACACGCAAACCGGATTGGTGATTCTCGACAATTCGGATTGGTATCCCGAAACCTCAAAATATCTGAGAAACGAATTAAACCTTTTTGAAATTGATTTCTTTGGATTCGGTCCCATAAATAATTATACATGGTGCACTTCGATTTTTATTTCAAGAAATACGAATCTAAAACCTTTGAAAAATCAGCCTCAAAACGGAGTTGCATCGCTCATTCAAAACTGCGAAAAATGATTGATTTTATTAAAAAAATAATTCCCGAAAAACACCATCAAAACAAGTTTATTTTAAATATAAACGAAAGAATAAGAGATATTTACAAAAATTCGTCGTATTCGCAAGAAGGCGAAGACATGATTTTGAAACGCATTTTTGAAATTCAAAAAACAGGTTTTTATATTGATATTGGTGCACATCACCCCAAACGATTTTCCAACACATACATTTTCTACAAAACCGGTTGGCGGGGAATCAATATCGATGCGATGCCGGGTTCTTTGAAAATGTTTAACAAGCACCGAAAAAAAGATATAAATATTGAAGCCGTAATTTTCGACAAAAAATCGGAAATTAATTACTTTTCGTTCAAAGAATCTGCTCTCAACACAATAAATTCGCAGCTTGGCGAAGAACGAAAACAAAAATACGAGTTGCTGAAAGTTTATAAAATTTACACGAAAACCTTAGCCGAAATTCTAAACGAATATTTGCCCGAAAATAAAAAAATAGATTTTTTAACAATTGATGTCGAAGGTGCTGATTTTGAAGTATTAAAATCGAACGATTGGAAGAAATATCAACCCAAAATTGTATTAATCGAAATCAGAAATAAAAATTTGAATGATATTCCTGAAAATCCGATAAGTTTGTTTTTGACAAATTTAGGATACGAAATTTTTGCCAAAACGGTAAATACCGTTTTTTTTAAGCTCGATAAATGACAGAAACCCAATTTTATACACCCGTTTTATTTTTGATTTTCAACCGGCCGGAAGAAACATTCAGAATTTTTGAAAAAATATCGGAAATAAAACCTCCAAAACTCTATATTGCTTCCGATGGTGCTCGTGAAAACATTGTAAATGAACAAAATACAGTTGAAGAATTGCGAAAACTATTGCTCGGGAAAATTGATTGGAAGTGTGAAGTTAAAACACTTTTCAGAAACGAAAATCTTGGATGTAAATATGCTGTAAGCTCTGCAATTGATTGGTTTTTTGAAAACGAAGAACAAGGAATTATTCTCGAAGATGATATTTTGCCCGACATAAGTTTTTTTCAGTATTGCCAAGAATTGCTCGAAAAATATAATGATGATGAGAGAATAATGCAAATTAACGGTTTCAACCCCATAAAACAAAAAACAGAGAACAGCTATTTTTTTTCAAAATACGGAACCATTTGGGGCTGGGCTTCGTGGCGAAGAGCTTGGAAATATTACGATGTTGAAATGAAAGAATGGCAAAATGTAAGAAATAATCCGAAATTCGATTATTTTTATCAAAATAAAAAAGAAAAAAAAATACGACACACTATTTTCGATAAAGTATTTGATAATAAAATAGATACATGGGATTATCAGTGGGCTTTTGCAAAATTGTATCACAAAGGAGTTTCAATTTTCCCCAAAAACAATTTGATAACAAATATCGGATTTAACGAAAAAGCCACACATACCAAGAAACAAGGAATTATTCCGGGAAAATCTAAAAGTGTCAAATTTCCTTTAAAGCACGCAACTATTGTCGAATCGGACAAAATTTTCGACAAAAAATATTTAAACAAAATCATGTCTCCCGGAATTATTTCTTTGATTATTAACAAAATAAAGTCTATGTAAAAGCACCTATAAATGCAATTGAAAAGTGGTTTGAACTCGAACCCGAAATTTTTAAAGAAAATCCTTCGCTGTTTAAAAATAATGTTTTATCATTGCTTTAAATTAAACAAGAGTTTAAACAACACACTTGTGAATCTTGACAGATATGAAAATAATACAACAATTTTGTGCAGTATCGTTTATTTTAATCTTTTTTTATGGGGGCGTGCATGCCCAAGAAAAAAAGGATTTAAAAGTGATGAGTGGAAAAGGATGGAATATTCTTTCGGATATCGTTTGCGACAACGATAATAATATATGGACGTGCATTGGCTTTGAAGATTCAATAAGTTCAGATAATAACACTTATGCTTCGAAAGGTGATAGAGATGTGTTGATTTCGAAATATTCTGACAAAGGCGAACTTCTTTTTACAAAAAAGATAGAAGGCACAGATTATCAGAGTGTACATAGTTTAGTAACCGACACAAAGAATAATTTGTGGTTGACAGGTCATTTCAGAGGCACACTCTATGCGGATAACATTGTTATAACTGCTTATGAGTTTTTAGAAAATTTTATTGCATGTTACGATAAACGAGGTAAATTGTTATTTATAAACTCATTTAAAACCGAGTGCGAAGGCAATAAAATGTGTATAGTAAGCGATAAAAAAGGGCAAATCTATTGGGGAGCATCGTTTTCCGGAGCAATGATAAACGGAAATGAAACTTTTTTTTCGCACGGCGGGACAGATATTATTATTCGAAAATTGAACAAGAAGGGCGAATTTGAGAGCTGCAAACAGATAGGCGGAATAGGAAACGATCAACTTTCTGATATAAAAATTGATGATCAGAACAATATCATTATAACAGGAAGTTTTGAAGATAAAATTGGAGAAGCAGGGCTTAGTTTGACGTCATATGGATTAAACGATTTTTTTTATGTTAAACTCAATTCAGTTTTTACGGTGTTGAATTACGGACAAGGCGGCGGAACAGGAAGGGACATGGGTGAAGGCATCGTTTTGCTCGATGACAATTCTTTTGTTATTGGCGGTAGTTTTGAAGAAACGTTTCGAATTGAAAATGATTCAACTGAATCAAGAGGATTTAGGGATATATTTACAATAAGGTTCGACAAAAACGGAAAGTTTATACAACTGAAAACACATGGCTACACCGGAGCTGATGAAATTACTTCAATGGTTGCCTTGGGGGACAAAATTTATTTCACGGGGCACTACTTATCTCAGTTTAATTCCGGTAGCCAAATTGTTGAAAGCAACGATCCAATGGGAGATCTATTTTTATGTACGCTCGATAAACACTGCAATACGACAGAATTGACGAGTTACGGTGGAAATAATAGAGAGTGGGCCGATAAGATAACAATATGGAAAGACGAAACCCTGATACTGGCGGGTAACTTCAGCTTCGGTTTCAAAGCAGGGACAGATTCGATACAAACGAAACATCGTGACGATTTGTTTATAGTGCAATACTCAGTGTCAAATTTCAAAAAAACAATTTCGAAAAGGGATACTATTATTACGAAAGACGGAATTATTGAAGCTCGTGAAGGTTACACACGATGGAATACGTGTGTTGCAGGACAATACATGCAGGTTGTTAACAGCTCGGGGCAAAATATTTCAGAAACGACAAACGAAAACGATTACAGACAAATTGATACAATTGATGTTTCGATTGCAGATGCTCATGTTTTTGTAAGGAAAAAAAGCCCCGATTTTGATAGAACAAACTTAATGGCAGAAGAAAACGAAACGTCATTTTTTACAATCTATCCCAACCCAACAAGCGGAGTAATTCATATTCGACTTTCACCCCAAACTATTCAGTATCCGCTTTCTGTTCAAATATATTCGGAACAAGGCTGTATTATTTTCAATAATACGATCAATGAAAATCAAAAAGATATTTCGTTTTATATTGAGTATAAAGGGATATACTTTTTGATTATTAACGAAAAAGTGAAAAAGATAGTTGTTGAATAGAAAAAATTGTAAGCATGAATTATAGAAATGAAATTCAAACAAATTTGTTATTGATTTTTTTACTCTTTGCAAGTATGAAGAGTTATACACAGATAACGGAAACAAAAGACAAATCACTTCCCGAACCGTATGAAGTTATCGATCGAATTATTCCACCATCACCTGAATCGTCGGGTTTGGGTAAGTATGGTTCGTGGACAGTGTCATACCAAAGCGGCACACCACAAATTGAAATTCCTTTGTGGGATTTAAGCGATGAGCATTTGAACCTCCACATTTCTATATCGTATCATGCCTCAGGTGTGAAACTTGATGATTACTCCGGGCGAGCAGGGCAGAATTGGACGCTGAATGCCGGTGGTGCAGTTGTTCGGAGCGTTGCGGGAAATAATGATGAGTTAAATGGCAGCAACCGACAAGGATTGTTTCACTCACCGGAAAGCACTTTACTGAATGCTTTTAACACAGTTGTAACCAACCATAATTATAACTACAACGATTTCAGTATCTTAAAGAGATGGGGAGCCGGCGAATACGACCTTGAACCGGATTTGTTTTTTTTTAATTTCGCCTCCGCTTCCGGTAGTTTTGTTTTCGACAAAAACCGTAACCTGTCTTTTTTGAACGGTTCGGATGTTCGAATACTCGAACATCCTTTCCTTTCAGCTAGTACGAATAACCGTTTTGTTTTAACCGGCGAAGACGGTATTATTTACATTTTTGACGCAACTGAGATAACACATACCCGAACATATGTACATGGACAATATGAAAGCGAAAATACTTTTGTTTCATCGTGGTACATCTCCAAAATTATTTATCCTACTCATTCTACAAATATTGATGATACACAAAACGAAATGATTGATTTTTTTTACGATGATTTTATCCAAGAATACAACGGTATTTTAAGTGACAGTAAAAGTAAAACAATAGAAGGCTCAGGAAGCGGACAAACGAGCTACGACAGAAGTTCGTTTAATGAAACCACAGTTTATTCAAAAGTTTTAAGAGAAATCAATAGTCGCAACGTACGTTTAACTTTCAATAATCCTGTTGACGGCATTTTGCCGGAAGGATCCACTTCTCTCGAAGAAATTACAGTTACAGATAAAATTAAAAACAAAATCATCAAAAGGTATTTTTTTACATATTCCTATAATGATGTGGGAGACAGACGGTTTTTATATTCTGTTGAAGAATACGATAATACGATGAATGCACAGAAACTTTATTATTCTTTTGAATATTATAATTTTGAAGATGTTCCGGAAGTAAACTCGAAAAGTCAGGATTTCTGGGGTTATTTCAGTAACAAAAGTTGCGGATCGTGTTATTCGTTTTGTCCTACAGTTAAGTATGGTGTACATACCCTGACAGGTATTGATCGCCGCCCTGATAATGTGGGCGTACTCTACGGCACCCTGAAGAGAATTATATTTCCGACAGGGGGGTATTCCGATTTTATATTCGAATCCAATACTTTTGATAATACATACACAACACCAGACAACATAAACATCAACACCGGCGGAGGCATTCGAATTAAGGAAATAATAAATTCCGACGGAACCAATCAAGTGAAAAAAACATACTCATACTTCAATGGTAAACTAATCTCAGTACCTACATTCGTTCATCAAACAAAAACAATAGGGTCGTCATCCTACAAAATTCAACTTCAGGTGAATGCTAAAAATATGGCATCGCTCGGAACTTCATCAGGAAGTTATGTGATATACAAAAAAGTGGAAGAAGCCGAAACTTCGTCAAATGGGACAAACGGGAAAACAATTTTCTTTTATCCCGAAATCAATTTCGACAATAATGATGCTTATTATCCGTTTGCACCAAAAATGCACACTTATGATCACTTGTTCGGGAAAGACGATTCGAGTGCTGTTTATACATCTGCGAGTATTCAGAAACAAAGTACTTTGAAAAGTTATGAGCATATTGCCATTGCGGGCTTTCCCGGGAAAAAACTCGGAATGGCTCTTTCGGTTGTAGGCGGAATACCACAATCTGACGATTTTAATTTTATTAAAAAGAGTGATTATTTTTACGATTCGTATTGGACACGCCAAACAAGCGAAATCGTAAAAACACGAGGCGATGACAACAAAATAGTAACGTACCACGCTCAATTTACTTATCTCGAAGGTAGCAATCCGGCACATCATCAATTGAAATCGAAAATAATAATCCAAAGTAACGGAAGAAGCAAAACGATTTCATATAAATACCCAACGGAATATGCAACATACGCCCGGGGCGACATAATGAACAATGCTCTTAAACAATTTAAAGAAAGAAACATCACAAACTTGCCGGTGGAGATGCTTTTGAAGGAGAATAATGATGTTGTTAATGCACAAATAATTATTTTTAAACCCAATACGGGAAATACAATCAATTATTTACCTTACCAAACTTGGGGATATTTTTTGCCGCAAACTTCAACAAGTTTTACCGAATCGTTTATCAACAGCTCGGGGCAATTTGTTAAAGACGGTGCTTACCAAAACCTTCTGTTACAAATCGACAAATACGATAATTATGAAAATATTTTGCAATTTCAAAAAAACGATAAAATTACTGTTTCAGTCGTTTATGGCTACAACAATTCGAAAGCTATTGCCTTAATTCAAGGAAAATCACACGACCAAATACCCGCTTCGGTTATTGCCGATATTCAAGCATTGGAAAATGAAAGTCTTTCGGCAGCCGAAATAAAAACAATCAATAAAAACATCAGAATTGCACTCCCGGGTACTTTGATTTCAACCTATCGCTACTATCCATTGATAGGAACTGCCACAGAAACAGACCCTTCCGGGAAAACGATTCATTTTAAATACGACAATTTTAATCGCTTACAATTTATCAAAGATATAGACACCAATATTCTGAAAAAAATTGATTATCATTATGCCAATGAAACGAAATAGAATCGACATATCGAAAATCGCCGTCGGATTGTCGCTCGTTTTTGCTTTTACGGGTCGGGTTTCTGCACAAACAGTCACAAACAATTACGTAAAAGAAACCCTATACGGGAGTGCCGTTACCGATGAAAACTACAACTCGAACGATCCAGCCGTGATGCAAAAAACGATAAATTATATCGACGGGTTGGGGCGGACGATGCAAACTATACGGATGCAATACACACCTCAACAGAAAGATTTTATAAGCATAAACCACTACGACAATTTCGGACGCGAAGCCGAAACACTCTTAGGCTATCCTTCGACACAAAACTCAGGAGCATTCATAAGTTCCGCCGACTACGAACAAATGCAATTTTTCCAAACGCTGTTCCCCGGTGAACATGCCTATGCCCAAACCATGTTCGATAATTCGCCTTTAAACAAAACCGTTCAACAACGTATGCCGGGCAGTTCTGCAAAAGAATTGAATGCTGTGAGTTACGAATATGAAACGAATACTTCGGACATCGTAAAAAAGTGGATGGTGAACAACGATAACCAACTTGTGAACGAAGGGTTCTACGCTGCCGGCACTCTGTTTGTTACAAAAATTACCGATGAAAACGGACACATCACCCGCGAATATAAAGACTTTGAAGGCAAAATAGTTCAAGCGGAAACAGAAATTGGAAGTCAAATAGCCCTAACATGCCACGTTTACGACCGATACGGTTTCCTTCGCTACGTACTATCGCCCGAAGCCTCCGAACAAATGACAGGATCACTCTACGCATCCAATCACGATTTGGTTAAAAAATATTGTTACTATTACCAATACAACGGACAACGTTTGATGAGCATCAAACAGTTGCCCGGAGCGGGAACTATTACGATGGAATATAATACGCAAAATTTATTGATCAAAACCACCGATGCCTCGGGCAATGTTAACGAATTGGCATACGATGCCTTAAACCGTCCGACACAAACAAACGTGAACAGCCAAGCCGTTTCGTTTTTCTATTACGAAAATTACACATTTTTTTCATATCCGCCGTTTTCTTTCGATTACACAACAGCATTTCATCAGCGTGCCGAATATGCCTCAGGACTTGCAACCGGCAGTAGAACACGAATACTCGGCACCGACAAATGGCTGATTTCGGCAATATACTACGACCAAGACGGACGCATAATACAAACCCGCTCCGACAACCTTTCGGGAGGCATGGACATTGTGAACACCCAATACGATTTTATGGGAAGGGTCTTAAAAACCGTTAATCAACACAACATACCGGATAAAGATCCAATAACACTCACTCAAACATATACTTACGACCACATCGGGCGATTGCTCAAAACAATCGTACAACTCAACACCGAAGAGCCCGTTGTGATTTCGGAAAACACATACAACGAACTCGAACAATTGCAAACCAAAGGAACAGGGCAGACACAAAACGTCTCATATCTGAGCAATGCCACATACACCTACACCATACGCGGGTGGTTGAAAACAAGCATTTCGCCACTTTTTACTCAAAAACTGCACTACAACGACGGTTTCGGTACCGCACAACGCAACGGCAATATCTCGGGCGAAGAATGGACCTCTACCAAATTAAACAACATAATGCACTTTTACAAATACAGCTACGACCCCTTAAACCGCCTGACAGGAGCCGAAACCGAACAAAACCTCTACAATATGAACCTCGGCTACGACCTGAACGGAAATATTGAAAATCTTACACGTTTCACTAAAAAAAACGGAGCGGCATATACCATAGATAATCTCACATACACATACACCGGCAACCAAATACAAAAAATTGACGATGCCGCAAATAAAACAACAGGCTTTATCGACGGCGCAACTCAAGCCGAGGAATACAACTACGATGCCAAGGGGAATATGACACGAGATTTGAACAAAAAAATAAATCAAATCGACTACAATGCCTACAATTTGCCCACTCAAATCGTTTTCTCAGACAACAGCCGCATCGAAAACCAATACACCGCCTCCGGACATAAAACCAAAGAAATGCTCTACAACAAAGGCAATTACATGGGCAGTACGCTTTACGACGGTGCGTTTGTGTATAAAAACACGTGGCTTGCCTACATTCTGATTCCCGACGGGCGTATTGTGTTTCCACAGCGCAGCGACCCAAGCCCAAACAAAAGCAAAACCCTGCCTGCTCATTACCTCGAATACCAACTCAAAGACCACCTCGGCAACGTGCGTATAACCTTTACCGATAAAGACAACAACGACACACCCGAAATACAAAGCGAAAACCATTATTATCCGTTTGGTATGCCCATATCTGCACTGTCTTATACAAATAATGTTTCGCTGCCCAATGTAAAAGATTATAAAAATGACTACTTTTACAACGGCAAAGAATTGATAACCGAATTTGGGTTGAATTGGGAGGATTACGGTTGGCGAAATTATGATGCAGTTTTGGGAAGATGGTGGAGTGTGGATCCATTGGGGGAAAAAAGCAGGAGGTGGTCTCCATACAGTTACGCCTACAACAATCCACTGAGATTTATAGATCCTGATGGAAGAGAAATTGTTGTAACCGTTCAACAATCCGACCAGGAAAGAAAACCCGAATTAGAACAAAAATATAAACAAACAGTTAGTGATGCTTTCAAAGGAAAAGTAAGTGCAAATATTGATAAGGACGGGAAAGTTTCATTTTCGGTTAATAAAAAAGAAAATGGTAAAGAATTCAGACTCAGCAAAACCGAAAAAGCCGCCTTCAACACCTTAAACGGAATAGCAAACGACCAAGAAAACACAGTAACCCAAACATTGATGGACAGCGATTCTAAAGGAGCCGCCGGAGTTGATGTCGGAAGTTGGACAACCGGAGCCATAGATATGGATGATATAGCCGCCTACGGAACCAAAGACGATAGGATGACTTCAAAAGGCAAACTGGTTCATGAGACCTACGAACAGCAACAAAAGGAAATTGCAAAGAAAAACGGGGAGGATGTCAATATTAAAGGACCTCAAAATCCAGCCTTCCAAAGAAGCCATGCGGCTGCAATTACGATGGAAAATCAATGCCAGTATTTTGAACGAACCAAAGATGTCGGGGGTATCCAATACGGAATTGCACCTGATGGAATAGAATATATGGTTCCGTCTATTCCTCAAGGACAAATACCTGATTATCAAATACCACAAAGAAAATGAAAAAATTATTCTTTTTATTTGCAATTTTAAGCAGTTTAAATTCAAACGCTCAGCATTTGAATTTATGCAATGACACTACATTTTTTGACAATGATGAATGGAATAAAGATAATAACCCTGAAAATCGTTATACTCTATATTTTATGAATAAATATGTACAAAAATCCGAGTCAGAACGAATTTCTTATTTTCATCATTTATTGCATAAACCTCCAACATATTATTTCTCGGTAGGGTTAGAATATACAATAAAAATAGATGATTATATGGAAGATTTTTTAGGTTGGCTTATAATGTACGACATCAAATCAAAAACAAATATTTCATTTGAAAACGTAACTGATTCAAGATTTCCGGGGTTTTATTGTTCGGATTTTCCAAAATTTGACAGTCTTATACAGAAATGTAAAGAAGAAATTATTAAAAAGGAATATTTCAATCAAAAGAAAGAATTTAAAGACAGAACAAGCTACAAAGAATATGATATTTATTCTAATTATTTATTTCCGTATTTTGAAAACAGTATTGAGAACAGAATTTCATTTACGGAAAAATATTATAAGAAAATGGATTCAAGGATTTTACGCATTATTAAAACAGATTTGGATACATCATTGGGTATTAAGACAACAGAATTTGTTAATAAAAAACACATAAGAAAAATAGTTTTAAATAACGTAAGTATGTGGCGAAAGAAATTAGAAGAATTGAAGGCAGAATATTCCGGAAATTAAAAATATAACGGCAACATGACGGCGGATTTGAACAAAAAATAAGCTCTCAGTTACAATCACCTCAATTTGCCCACAGCCATTGCATTCGAAAACCTCAACCGCATCGAAAACCAATACACCGCCCCCGACTGGTATGAAAACAACGAAACCAAAGAAATGAAATGGTTTGACGGTGAAGGAGAACATGAAGGATATACTCATAAAGGAGGGGGTTTAAAGGATGCCGCAGTTGTTATAGGTGACGGAAATATTGTAAATACACAAAAAGGAAAAGAAAGGGCAGGAGATATAATGGAAGGAACAATGATCCTTGTTGGTGTTTTATCCGCAGATGATTTAACCGTTTATGGTGCCATAGATGATGTAATCATTCCGTTTGTTTTATCTGTTGGGACTATGTCTGCTCTTTGCACATATGTATATTATGATCAATTTGCTCATACACCAAAGAAACAAAGTTCCGGTAAATAAGGCTCAGATAAACATGCTAAACAATATACACACGGGGGCAAAAATAAACCTAAAAATCCTAATCAAAAAAAGGGGGCAGAAGAAAGAAAAAACAAAGGGAAAGAAACAAATTAATTTGCTTTGTATCATTTAAAAGATTATTCGTTATGAACAAAAAACTTTTAGAAAATGCCATTAAAGAAAAATCATTAATTGGTATTAGAACAAACTCAACAGATTGGGGTGAATCAATTATTGGGTTTATTGTTGGGATAGAAGAAACATTCTTCACAATAAATGAAATTGATGAATACGGCTTATTTATTGGAAATACAATAATTGCAATACAAGATATTGTTAATATCGAAATTAATGATAGATACCAAAAAAGGCTCAAGTTTATTCATGAAAACAGTTCAATGTTTAAACCTAATAATCGGATTTCTATTTGGAAATCGGATGTGGAACTTTTCCCAAATTTTAAATTCCTAAATGAAAATCAAATAATAACAACTTTTTATTTTGATGAAGATGATTATGTTATTGGTATAATTATAAAATTTAATAAGGAATCAATATTAATAAAAAATATTGGAAGAGAAGGAGATGATGACGGTATGTCTTGTTATCCGATAGTTAAAATAATTGGTTTAAGATATAATAGCATAGAAGAGCAAAAAATAAAGTTGTTATATGAAAATCGAGCTTGTTTTTATAAAGAATGATTCAGCCCCCGCTAAGCGAAGAATGTAGCCAAAAGAACGGCGGCTCGGCGTAGTTTAGCGAAGCGTAACTACGTCGTTTTGGTAACCGAAGTTTCCAAACTTCGTTGCGCAGCAAAAGGGCAAAGACAGAATGCTTTCCGGAACCGATAATTTTTATTAATATTGTATCGGCAAAAATGAAACGGAAATGTCAACCGGTTATCAAATCCGGGAACAAGACAAATTGTATTACATTACGACGCAAGTCGTATATTGGATTGACGTTTTCACACGTCAGCGATATCGCGATATTGTGATCGACAGTTTGCGATATTGCCAAAAAGAAAAAGGTTTGGATATTTTTGCTTACGTTATCATGTCGAATCATGTGCATTTGATTGTAAGAAGCGGCAATGAAAACCTAAGCCAAACCGTCGGCGATCTTAAAAAATTTACAAGTCGGCAGATTATCAAATCAATAGAAACCGAACCCGAAAGCAGAAGAGAATGGATGTTGTGGATGTTTAAACATGCCGCAGAAAAGCACAAACGCAACAAAAATTATCAATTTTGGACACACGAGAACCACGCCGTTCTGTTGTATTCCGAACAATTCATTAAGGAACGATTATTGTATATTCACGACAATCCGGTACGTGCCGGAATTGTCGAACATCCGGAAGATTATCTGTATTCGAGTGCAAGGAATTACGCAAGTTCAGAATCCGTTCTTGAAATTGATTTACTGTCTTTTAAATGGAAAACATACACTTAGCCGGTTTTGAATGCTTCGCATCGAAGTTTAAAACTTCGGAAAGAAAGATTCGACGAAGTTACGCTTCGCTAAACTTCGCCGAGCTGCAGCTGTTCGGTTTGCGGAAGACTTCGGCGAGCGGGGGGGGGTGGAGCTGCCGAAGAGGCGACAAAAGCAATTATAAAATTCATTACTAGACCAAGAGGGTGAATATGAAAACTAAATGGATTACTTCTATTCTGTTTTTTTACATTTTAGTTGGCTGTACAAAGAGCCAATCAAAAATGGAATTTTTTATAAAATTGAATAATGAAAAATTATCAAAATCACTCGCTGTCTTTAATGATTCTTTGCTAACTTTTTTTCCAACAGAACTTGATACAACAGACTGTATAGATGGATTGAGTGTTAATTCAAGCTACAAAGACAATCCGCAAGAAGTTAAGTATATATCAATTTACAAGGAATATAATGAAAAGGATAAGGTGCGGTTAAAAGAGTTTATTAGGCAATCCGAAATTTATGAGTTTTCCGATCCTTGTTTATTTTTTATCCGGAGAGATTATAATGTATACGGATTTAATAGGAATCGTAACGGAAGAGATAAATGCAAAAAATTTGTTCCGATACCGTACCCGGATTTATTTGGAACGGATGAGTTTCCCGATGATACTGAATTTTATATTTATCAGGCAGTTCCCGGTCTTTTTTATGACTACAAACCTTCGTATTTAAGGTATTATTTACCAGAAGAATGGAAGAATGGCTTATCCCGAGGCTTTGCAATCAGCGAAAAGAAAAATAAGATTTTTAGACTTATTTACTTAATCAATACAATTTGCGACCAATTCAAATTTATGT
>DYMH01000042.1 GCA_020721645.1 Draconibacterium orientale | reverse complement strand
ATTTTCAAATTTACACACTATCAATATAAATGCTTCATTCGCTAAAAAATTTGTCGGAATACAATCTATTTCGCAACCCCAATAATATCTTTTTGAAAACAGCTTTGCTTGTCGATACGCAAACAATAAAACTCGAAACTTTCGAGCAAATTATTCCCGATCTATTGCAAGTCTATCGCTATGAATATGGAAGCGAACACAAAGACGGCAGTTTTGGATTGATACCCTTGCAATCGATTATTTTCGATAGTCAAAAAAGTGAACTAAAAATATCGCCCAACATCTATAATAATTATTGCATTCACTATAAAAACGATAAGCTGAATGTAATTTTAGACCCTCAAATCGGAGGTATTTTGGATACCTTTTTTGCACCAAATCCCAACGAAAAGTTCGGAGCGAGACTCCAAAGCGAAATTGTGGAGTTTAATGTCTGGTCGCCGCCCGCAGGGAAAATGAATTTGATTCTTTTCGATGAAAATCAAAACAGAATCAAACACCCCGAAATCCCGCTCCAAAAACAAGAAAACGGAATTTGGACGCTTCGCTTGAAAAAAAATGATTTTCAAATCGATAAACTCGATGGTTTATTTTACCAATATGAAGTATTCGCCTACGGCAAAAAAATGAGAGCCCTCGACCCGTATGCAAAATCGATGGCTGTTTTTTCGCCGAACGATGCCGATAAAATCGGAAAAGCAGCCCTGATATCAGAAAAAAATACGATGCTCTCACATTTTAAAAATTCAGATATTTTAGATACCGAAACCGAAGCCGTATTTTACGAAATTAATGTCCGCGATTTCACGATACAACCCCGAATCGTAGAAAAAGAAATTGCCGGAACATTCACCGGATTTGCCGAAAAAATTGATTATCTGAAATCGCTCAATATCAGCCATGTTCAGCTTATGCCCGTTCACAAAGCATATACTCAACACGAAAAAGACCGCGAATACACAGGACGTAAAGCTCCGATATCGAATTACAATTGGGGATACGACCCCATGAATTACTTCACTCTCGAAGGTCGATATTCAGTAAATCCGCAAAATCCGTACACACGTATCGAAGAATTGCAAAATTTGACAGAAAGCCTGCACACGCAAGGAATTGGTATCATTTTCGATGTCGTTTTCAACCACACCTATATTCTCGAAACCTTCGAGAACATTGCTCCGGGCTGTTATTACAGACATCAAGCCGACCAAAGTGTTTCCGGACAAACAGGAGCCGGGGCAACGCTCGAAAGTCGCCGTAAAGTGGTTCGTAAATTGATGGCTGATTCGATGAAATACATGATACAAACATTTGGTGCCGATGGTTTTCGTTTCGATTTAATGAGCTTTCACGACCACCAAACCATGCAATATTTACGCGAAGAAGTTGGCAAATTCTATAATCCGGAAAATATCTTCGATTTAATACTACACGGCGAAGCATGGAATTTCACCGATTTACCCCAAAACATAGCTTACACCAAAACCAATCCGCCCCAAACAACTTTGCATATCGCACTTTTTAATGATGTTTTTCGAGATTCCGCAACCGGGCGAAACGAAAAACCGGGCTTTGTTCAAGGCGATTTACACGAATTTTCAAATTTGGGAAGTGGAATTGTTGGAGCTTTGCAATCGTTTCGGCAGGAAAATTTGCCTTTCGACGATGAACAATTTTATTTGCCCTACGCACTTTTTGCCCGTTCGCCCGAAGAATGTATTAATTATCTCGCCATTCACGACGGACTGACACTTTGGGATAAAATCCACATTGCAGCCAAAAATACCGATAAAAAAACACGTGTGGAGATGGCAAAATTAGCGGCAGCCATACTTTTCACATCTCAGGGCAAAGTGATATGGCACGGTGGCGACGAAATATTTCGCAGTAAACCTTTGTCTGATTACGATTTAGAACAAAATCGGGCTTTGGCTTCAGAACATTTCGATGAAGAAGAAAACTCGAATCGTTTTCACGAAAATTCGTATCAATCTGCCGATTTTACTAACGCATTTCGTTGGGACAGGCTTCACAACAAATATGCAGCCTATGCCGCAGAAATGAAAAAATATGTTGCCGATTTAATTCTGATGCGGCGACTTTGGCGGTGTTTCCGCTACGAAAATGCTCAAAATATCATTGACGGATTGAAATTTATTGCCGATAAAAAAACAGAAACGATAAATAAATCCAAATTTTATCATTTTACCGACAATGGATTTAATCAATTAACAATCAACTTTTTCAATGGTCCAAAAAACGAAACAGCTTATTTAACCGGAGAGATTCACAGCGGGGAAGCAAATCCGAAAGAAAATCCGTTTCAGTTAATCTTTGATGCAGAAGGCTCTGCCCAAATTCATTTCACACGCGAGCAAATCCTTAATTTCGATATAAAGAAATGGGACAGCAGCAGACGTTTGAATTTTAAACTGACAAAAACACCGGCTTCGTGGAATTTTCCGGGAAACACCTACTCATCGTATGGATTTAATTCGATTTGCCCAAGGACTGTTGAAGACGATTTTGTTGCAGAAATAAACTTGGGAATCAAAGATTTTTGGTTTTGCAACGAATCTTCCAATTCGACTAATCATGTAGTCTATTTGCTCAATAATACCATTGAACTATCGAATTTTACGAAGAAAAAACAGTTCATTCCCGAATTTTTTATGGTAATATACAACACCGGACACAATGATTTGAAAATCGAAATCCCCGAAGAATACAGGAATCGAAAACTCAGCGTGCTTGTTGATGCCAATTCCGTTGCATCATCGATGATAAGCGATTCGGAACTCGAAAGCATTCCGGATACAAATGTTATTATTGATGCCGATTTTGTTCTCGTTCGGAGAATATCGGCGGCAATCATCGCAATTTTCTAAAAAACAGACGAAAATAGAATCGACAAGAATATCGTTTTATGAAATCTTTTTTTACCTTTGGAAATTGCATGTTTTGAAAAATAAAAAAAATCTTTCAAACCAATATTCCATGAGCGATAAAAAGTTTACAGTTTTAGTGGTAGATGATATGCACGCCAATAGGCTGATATTGGAAGATTTGTTGTCGAATAAGGGAATTGTTGTAACATCGGTAGCCAATGGCGAAGAAGCAATAAAATCTGCTACTTTACAAACTCCGGACTTAATATTATTGGATATTTTGATGCCGGTGATGGACGGTTTTGAAACCTGTAAACAATTGAAAACGGACGAAAAAACAAAAGACATACCTGTAATTTTTCTTACCGGATTAGACCAAAACGAGCATATCATCAAAGGATTTGGCTTGGGGGCTGTCGATTATATTACAAAACCGTTCAGAACAACGGAACTCTATGCCCGTGTGATGACGCATTTGGATTTGAAACATTCGCGTGATATTATCGAACAGCAAAACCAAAGCTTAGTCCGAGAAATGCAATATCGGAAAAAAGCTGAAAAAGATTTAAAGGACAGCGATGTAAAATACAGCAGTTTAATTACCGGATTGAGCGATGCTGTTTTCAAAATTACCTATCCGGCAGGCGAATACGAATACATCAGCCCTGCTGCCGATAAGGTTTTTGGTTTCTCAAAAAATAATTTTTACAAAAATCCGGGATTTATCAAAAGAATCATTCACCCTGATTATTTGGAGTACTATCTGACAAATTTAGAAACACAATGGGGTGTTTCGCCAACATTGAAATACAAAATAATCGACCCCGAAGGCAACGAACGATGGATAATACAAGCAAATAAAGGAACTTTCGATAAAGACGGGAACTTAATATTTATAGAAGGTATCTATCGAAACATTACCACCGAACAAGAATTGGAAAAGCAAAAAAATCATTTAGAAAAAACCAATAAAAAAATTACATCGAGCATACGATATGCCCATTTCATACAAAAAGCCGTCTTACCTTCGGAAGAATTTATAAAACAATTTATACCGGAAAATTTCATACTTTTTATTCCGCGTGATATTGTCAGCGGCGACTTTTATTGGATAAAACAAGTAAAAAACCATGTTGCAGTAGCAGCAGCCGATTGCACAGGACACGGTGTTCCGGGAGCTTTTATGAGCATGCTCGGCATTGCTTTGCTCAACGAAATTGTTCGATTGGACGAAAGCCCTAAAGCTAACGAAATACTAAACGAATTGCGAAAACGCATTAAAACGTCTCTGCATCAAGAATCTCAACACGATTCGGCTTCCGACGGAATGGATATTTCGCTCTGTATTATCGATTTAGAAAACAAAGAAGTACAGTACGCCGGGGCAAACAGCCCCATATTTATTGTTTCGGATAACAATCAGGAACGTTGTCCAAAGTTAGACCATATAAAACCGGACAGAATGCCCATTGGTATTTATGTGAAAGAAATTCCGTTTACCAATCATATCATCAAACTGATGACAAATGACGTGATTTATCTATTTTCGGACGGATTTCAGGACCAATTTGGGGGGAAAGATTTAAAAAAATTTAAGGTCAGCCGTTTCAAAACACTTTTAGAAGAAATCTATCCAAAATCAATGAGTGAACAACGCAAAATTTTATTCGAAACTTTTGAAACATGGCGAGCCGGAACCCGCCAATTGGATGATGTGTTGATAATCGGTGTCAGGATTTTGGATAATTACGGAACGATTGATTTTTTTGAGAAATAAAATGAAGCACTATAAACTATTTTTTTTAAGCCTTTTCCTTTTATCAGCCGCTTTCGATGGAGTGGCTCAGGATACATATTCAAAAAAAATACTGCTCACAACACGAAACGGATTAACAAACAACACAATTTATTCGATTTACGAAGACCACCACGGATTTATGTGGTATGGTACAAACAATGGACTGAATCGAGATGATGGTTTTACAATAAAAATTTTTAAACACAAACAGGATTCAAAAAATTCTCTGTCGAACAACACAATCAAAGCATTATATCAGGATAAATCGGATAATCTTTGGATAGGAACCATGAACGGACTGAATTGTTACAACCCGATTCTCGAAAAATTTACCGCCTTTTTCAGCGACAACTCAACCCCACATACCCTCAGCAGCAATTTTATCAATGATATTATTCCTTTCGATTCCGAAAATTTGTGTATCGCATCTGCCAACGGATTTAATATTTTCAATACAAAAACATTTCGGGTGAAACGATTTTTTCGTGATGAAAAAAATCCCAACAGCTTATCCGAAAACACAGTTACGTCTCTTTCGCTTGCAGACAACGGTGTTGTTTGGATCGGTACCACAAACGGGCTGAACCGTTTCGACACGAAAAATGGTAACTTTACTCATTTTTTTATCGAAAAAAACAACCCAAATTCGATTTCGGGAAATAATATCCGCTCTATTTATATCGATGATTTGGATATCATTTGGCTCAGCACAGAAAGCGGCTTGTCGAAAATTGAAGAAATTGACCCGAAAAATTTCAAAATCCAAAATTTCTCACCACAAAATGATTTTCACAATGCAGGAAACGATGCTGCAATTGTTTCGCCATTTTCCGAAAAATATCTCATTCTGGGTATGCAAAATACCGGCATGTATTTGTTTAATATTAAAACAAAACATTTTGAGAAAAAAGAAATTATCTCAAATTATGAAAAAAAGATTGAAACAATATACCGAAGCAAAGGAAATATCCTGTGGGTAGGAACCCAAGATAAAGGCATTGCAAAAATTCTGTTGACTGCCAAATTATTTAAAGAAATTCTTGTTTTCGATGAAAATAACAACAAACCCACCGCATTTTCCTTCTGCGAAGATTCAGATAATTCTCTGTGGATTGGAACAACAAAGGGACTGATACATTATAATAATTCAACAAAAAAATATCAATTTTATTACCTCGAAAAAAATGATAAATTAAGCAATACCGTATTGTCGTTGTATAATTTGAACACAGAAACACTACTCATCGGCACAAACGGGAATGGACTTAAAAAATTCGACAAAAAAACAGGAATTTTTACCCAAAGCAAAATTCCGGGAATTTTGAACGATGAAAAAATATTCAGTATCAATTCTGACAAAAAAAATATTTTCTTCACAACAGGAAGCAGTGCTGTTGTTATCTTTAATCTTCAAACCAATAAGAGTACTCGTCTCGAAATGGGAAATGTCTCCGATAAAATAAAAACAACCTCGCTGACACAAATCAACCAAAAAACAGCTATTATTACCACTCTCGGAGCCGGCTTGTGGAAATTATCGGAAGAAAACGGGAAATTTACTCTTAAAAAAATAATTATAGATACCAAAAACAAGCATGAAATATCGGCAACCACCGGTTTTAAAGACACAAAAGGCAATTTTTACTTCGGAACAGTTGGCTCGGGGCTCTGTAAACTGACAAATTTCGACTCGAAACCTAAAATTGACACCATTAATAAAATATCACAAAACGATATTTATACAATACTTGAAGATGCCAAAGGTTCATTATGGCTGGGAAGTAACACCGGATTGCTGTGTTACAACCCGCAAGCCGACAGTTTATTTTCATATCTGCAAAACCACGGAATCCAATCCAACGAATTTAACCTCGGAGCGGCTCTTAAATGCCGAGATTCACAATTTCTGTTTGGAGGTACTTCGGGCTTTAATTGCTTTTATCCCGACAGTATCAAAGAACAAAAATTATACTCGTATTTAGTATTAACAGATTTTAAAATATTAAACAAAAGTGTTTATCCTCACAAAAAACAAAAGGGTATCGAGGTAATAGATAAAAACATTCTCTACGCCGATAAAATAGAATTAACGCCGAAAGACTATTTTTTTTCCATAGAATTTGCCTGCCTCGATTTCTATAACAACCACTATTTGAATTATCGTTACAAACTCGAAAATTTCGACAATGACTGGATATACACCGATTCACAAAACAGAACAGCTGTTTACACAAATTTACCTGCCGGGAAATATTTATTTCGCGTACAGGTAACAGATACTCGCGGAAATTGGAGAACAGATGAATCTTCAATAAAAATCATTGTTCACCCCACGTTCTATCAAAAGTGGTATTTTATTTTGGGGCTTGTGTTTCTTGGAATTTTATTGTTCTTTTTGATAATCAAACTTAAAGAAAAAGCCCTAAAAAATGAAAAAATACTCTTAGAAAAAAAATTACACGAACGCACAACCGAAATTGAAAATACAAAATCGGAGCTCAACGAAGAAAAAGAATTAACAGACTCTGTCTTCATTTTTGCAAACGATGGAATTGTTTTGGGTGATATGGCAGGAAATTTTATCAGAGTGAATCCCGCATTTCAAAAAATGTTGGGATATTCGGAAAAAGAACTTATCGGCAGAAATTACGAAACCATTACACCCGAAAAATGGCTGATAGCAGACCGCGAAGAACTCAACGACCTGAGGCACGGAAACTCATCGGTAAAAGAAAAAGAATACATCAGAAAAGACGGCAGCATATTCCCGGTTCGCATGTCCACTGCAATTTTCGACAACGGAACAAAGATTATGGCAATTGTTACCGACATATCGAAGCGAAAGGCAATGGATAAGGATTTGGAAAACTACCGTCAGCATCTCGAAAATCTCGTCGAACAACGCACGGTAGATTATAAAATTGCCAAAGAACAAGCCGAAAATGCCGACCGACTGAAATCTGCTTTCTTAGCAAACATGTCGCACGAAATCCGAACCCCCATGAACGCCATTCTGGGTTTTGCCCAATTGCTCGAATTCGAAAATATTACTCACGGAGAACGTCTCGAATACATCAAACTAATAAATTTGGCAGGCAATTCACTGCTTCATCTGATAAACGACATTATCGACTTGGCAAAAATCGAAGCAAATCAACTCAATATTATTTCCGAAGAATTTTCGCTCAACAAAGCAATGTTTGAAGTTTTTAACAGCTTCGATAAAACAAAACACACCCTCGACAAAAGCTCTATTGAATTGATATTGGACATTCCTGAATTTGAAAATCCTACGCTTCGTGCCGATTATTACAGATTTAAACAAATACTTAACAACCTAATAAACAACGCATTAAAATTCACAGAAAAAGGATATATTCGTGTGGGTTACGAAAAAATGGTTGTAAACAGGATACGGTATTTCAAATTTTTCGTCGAAGATTCCGGTATCGGCATTCCGGAATCGGAAGTCGGACAAGTTTTTGAACGCTTTCACAAGCTCGATGAAAATAAATCGCGAATTTACGGCGGAACAGGGCTGGGTTTAGCAATTTCAAAAAATATTTGCGAACTTTCGGGCGGTCGAATTTGGGCTGAATCCGAACAGGGAAAAGGCTCAACTTTCTTTTTTATCCTGCCCGACCACAGCATTGCTCAAAAAGAAACAACACAGGAATTGCCCGCCGAAAAAAAACGCATCGATTGGAAAGGGGCGAAAATACTCGTTGTTGAAGATGATGACAACAATATATTTTATCTGAAAAATGTTTTGAAAAATACAGGT
Organism: Draconibacterium orientale; assembly: GCA_020721645.1. Lineage (GTDB taxonomy): Bacteria > Bacteroidota > Bacteroidia > Bacteroidales > JAADGE01 > DYMH01. The sequence continues at coordinate 15,717 of DYMH01000042.1, read as the reverse complement.
ATAGAAACTTTGTGGGCTAAAAACGGAAAAGATGCTTATGAAATGTTTCTCGAAAATCAACCAAAAATTATACTTTCCGATATTCGAATGCCCGAAATGGACGGTTTTCAGCTCTGTTCTGCAATTCGCGAAAAAGACAAAACCGTTATCATTATCATGCAATCAGCCTATTCGCAATCCGAAGATATGAAAAAAGCTGAGATGTCCGGCAGTAACGATTACATTTCAAAACCTTATAAAAAGGACGATTTGCTCGAATTAATCGATAAATATCTTTCCCGGTAATGGATTCTTAGTGATTGCAACGAAATAACATGGTTATTTTTTAAAAGTCGGTTCATTTTGTTTTGATTGTATTTTTCGAGGCAAATCCTCTTTTAAAATATTCGACTAAGACAGAGCCTTAGCCGAACAATTCCGCGAAATATCTACCAAATGAATAGCTTATTTCGTTGCAATCACTTAGCTTAATATTATTTTCTGCACGGTTTACAACTTTACTTTTACAATCACATAATAATCGGATAAACAAATAATTATCTAATTCTCAAATTTACACATTTTCAGTATAATTATTTTCTTCAATTGCTTTCAATTTTCAATCTGCGAATCTTTTGGCGGATAAAACCCCCCGGTACCGATATTATAAAGTTTTTGTTTGAAAATTTTCGTTCGTATCGCCGAATCCAAAAAACCAATGCCATAACCCGTCAATTGACAAAAACTCATTACAACCGACAACACTGCCACGTCAGGTTTTTGGTATTCGAGCAACGAATCGGTAAATATCAAAATACAATAAAAAAGTATCGGCAATAAAAACAAAGGACTGACAGATGATAAAACCAACAAGCCAAATGTCCCGAGAGTAAAAACCGATGGTGCAAAAAAATGTAATTTAAAGGTTTCGGGATACACCTGCGAAATTACCCAACGTGTTTTACCAAACAAGCGAACCTGCCTGAAAAATGAACTGAGAGTATTTCGGCGTTTATGATATACAAAAGCTTCCGGAATCAAACGTGTTTGAAATCCCTGTTTGATAATTTCGATACTGAAAACCATATCTTCGCCGGGGTGCATTTTGGTAATCGGGAATCCGCCGATTTTAAAAAATGCTTCGCGCGAAATGCCCATATTAAAACTGCGCGGATAAAATTTATCGACAGTCTCTTTTCCTCCGCGTATGCCTCCGGTTGTGAAAAACGAGGTCATGGCATAACTGATGGATTTCTGAACGGTGTTAAAATTGGGCTGAGCTGCATCGGGTCCGCCAAAGGCATCGACATAATTTTCGGATAAACTTTTGGTGAGTATTTCAAAATAATTTTCCGGAATGATGCAATCTGAATCGAAAAACAAAAAATAATCAGCTTTTGCACGTGCAGCCCCAAAATTGCGTGCCACTGCCGGTTTTTCATTTTCCTTATAATAGTACGAAATCTGTAATTTTTCGGAATATTCTCCCGCAAGTATATCACATTTCTCGCTCGAACCGTCTTCTACCAAAACGAGTTCAAAGTTTTTTTGACTTTGTTTTGTTAAACTTTCAAGAAGTTCTTTTACTTCTTCAACACGATTATAAACAGGAACTATGATACTGAACTGCATAAATAATGGTTAATGTTTAATGAAGTAATTATTTGATTTTAAGAAAAATACGCACATCATAGTATGCAAATAAATATGTTCGGGGTACTTAATACAGGCATTTTTATTTTAGCCGGCATTTCAGGTTTATGCAAAATCTCAGCACAATTCAACGTTACATGCTTCTTTATATATTTAACAAAACAAAAGACACCTTTTTTAAAAACAATGTGCAAATTTATACTGTTTTTAAAAGATATTCAAAAAAAAATCTCAAAATTTCGACTTCGCCCCAAGAACACAATCAAAACATATTTTGTTGCCACGCTAAGTGGCACAATCATTTCTCTAATCGAAAAATGTTTTTTTCAGTTATACTGAAAACGTGTTATTTGTTTACTGATAAATGTTTACAATTATTTAATATTCAGTTAAATAAACACATCATCTCATCAAAAAATCAACCAATCAGAGTATATTTCTTTGGCATTTTTTAATAAAGACAACTTCGTCTGCAAAGCAAACCCAATTGCGATATTCATTTTTTTTCTTAACTTGCATTTTTAAAATTTTATCACACAAATTAATCTTTACGATGCAAAATTCAATTCCGATATACGTTGGCGGTATGTTTAAAACAACATCGAAGCCGCTGATTGTGAAAAATCCTTTCGATGGTTCTTTTGTTGCCGAAACTTTTTTTGCCGAAGAATCCGACTACGAATATGCTGTCGAAGCAGCCGTAAAATCTGCCGAAGCCATGAAAAATTTGCCTGCGTATGAAAAATATGATATATTAATAACAGTTTCCCGCGAATTATCGACACAAAGAGACCGTTTGGCACAAATTCTTTCGGCAGAATCCGGAAAACCGTTACGCTACGCACTGGGCGAAATAGACCGAGCAGCACAAACGTTTACCGAAGCGGCAGAAGAAGCTAAACGCTTGCCCCGCGAATACATCTCCATCGACAGAACACCCGCCGGTAAGGGAAAAGAAGGTCTGATAAAATATTTTCCGATTGGTCCGGTAGCAGGAATTGCCCCCTTCAATTTTCCGATGAATTTGGCGGTTCATAAAATAGCACCTGCCATTGCCGCCGGAAATCCGATAGTATTGAAACCGGCAAGCTCAACACCGCTTTCTGTCTTGGAATTAGCAAAAATTATCGATAAAACATCGCTGCCCAAAGGAGCATTATCCATACTTCCGATGAATCGAACGGAAGGAAACCAAATGGTTGTCGATTCGCGATTTAAATTGCTCAGTTTCACCGGCTCACCCGAAGTGGGGTGGAAAATGAAAAACGATGCGGGGAAGAAAAAAGTCGTTCTCGAATTGGGCGGTAACGCCGGAGTGATTGTTGCGGAAACAGCTGATATTGATGTTGCTGTAAAAAAATGCCTCGTAGGTGCATTCTCGTATTCGGGGCAAGTTTGTATTCATGTACAACGGATTTATATTCACAAAAATATTTTTGATACTTTTGCCCAAAAATTCTCAGAAGCTGTGCAGAAACTCAAATTCGGAAATCCGATGGATCCCGAAACCGATGTTTCGGTAATGATCGACGAGGCAAATGCTTTGCGTGTTGAATCCTGGGTAAATGATGCCGTTTCGGGCGGTGCAAAAATTCTGTGCGGCGGCAAACGAAACGATTCGGCATTTGAGCCAACCGTATTAACAAACACCAAACGTGAAATGAAAGTGTGCTCGCTCGAAATCTTCGGACCGGTTGTAAATATCGAAAAATGCGACTCTGTGGAACAAGCCATCAATTACATCAACGATTCCGAATTTGGCTTGCAAGCCGGAATATTCAGCGACTCCACAAAAGAAATAAACCTCGCCTTTGAACGCCTCGAAGTGGGCGGTTTGATAGTAAACGATGTGCCGACTTTTCGGGTTGACCACATGCCTTACGGCGGCGTAAAAAATTCAGGGTTCGGCAGGGAAGGCGTTAAATACGCAATTCTCGATATGATGGAAGCCAAAATATTGGTGAAAGAGTTCTAACTAACAACAAAGAATTGTTTGTCTTGATAAAATATTTGCAATCTTATAAAAGTTACATGGAAATAATAATCGGCATCATCGTTTTGTTGGTTATACTTTGATTGGTTGATTTTTTGATGTGCTGATATGCTGATTGCTTTTAATATCAAATAGTTAAACAATTTGTAAAACGCAATTTATGACCGTGCTTAGTATATTTATAAAATTTCCAATTTTTTCAGAAATATGGTTCAATTTTATAAATACCTGAAGTTTCGGAGTAATTATAAAAAATTAATTTTCAAAGAATTGTAAATTCCATTTTTTTTATTTTATTGATAATCTGCAATTTAACAAATTACAATTTGTATAATGAAATTATATTTATCACTTTTTTTTGTATCACAAAGTAACACAACGTTTTAGCACAAAGTTTTACAAAAAAATTGTTTCAACTTTTTGAAACTTTGTGCCTTAACTCTGTGCAACTTTGTGATACATTTTCTTTATATTTCACTGATAACATCTAATATACACAAACTACGAAACCTCAGTAATTAAAAATCCGACTTGAAACACAAAAAAAACATCGTTTTCGCAAAAATATAAATTTTGTAAAATGTAAGATTTTTAAAAGAGCCGTAAAATTATTATCTTTGTCGCACGAAATATTGAAATATGTTTTTGGACATCTTACTTACACTTTTTCTGGTTACACTAAACGGTTTTTTTGTTGCTGCCGAATTTTCGATTGTCAAAGTACGCTATTCACAAATACATCTGCGAGCCGAAAAAGGCAATAAAGCCGCACAAAAATCGGAGCACATCATCAATCATTTAGATACTTACCTTTCGGCAACGCAACTCGGAATTACGCTGGCAAGTTTGGGTTTGGGTTGGATTGGTGAACCGGTAGTAGCAAAAATTATATCACGTCTTTTAGAATCTTTCAATATCACAATCACCGATGATTTATTACATTCCATTTCACTACCCACCGGTTTTTTACTGATAACGATACTGCATATCGTTTTCGGAGAGTTGGCACCAAAATCCATCGCAATACGAAAAGCCGAAACCGCAGCACTTGCAGTTTCCTTTCCTTTATATTGGTTCTATTTAATCTTCAGCCCGTTTATTTGGTTGATGAATGCAATGTCTAATTTAGTCCTTCGAGTTATTGGAATAAAACCCGTCGGCGAACAAGAGATACACAGTGCAGAAGAACTTCGATTACTCGTGAAACAAAGCAAAGAAGGCGGAGCAATACAAGCCGAAAATTACGAAATAATAAAAAATGCTTTCGATTTTACCGACCACAATGCAAAACAAGTCATGATTCCGCGACAGCAAATTTTTGCTTTCGACATCGAAACACCAACCAAAGAAATTATCGAAAAAATCCTCGAAAACGGCTATTCACGCATACCCATTTATCACGACTCTTTGGATAATATTCAAGGCATTATCTATTCCAAAGATCTTTTCAAAGAGCATTACAAAAATCCGCAATTCAATATCAAAGATTTGTTACACCCTGTTTTTTATGTTTTTGAAAACAAAAGAATCAGCGAAATTTTAGCCGATTTTCAAAAACAACACTCACACATGGCAATTGTTATCGATGAATTTGGAGGTACACACGGAATTATTACCTTAGAAGACATTCTCGAAGAACTTGTCGGCGAAATACAAGACGAAGATGACGATGAACGCCTTATTGTAGAATCCAAAGAGGACGGAATATTCACCGTGCAAGCCACACATTCATTGAATGATATCAACGAACACCTTCCCCACCCCTTTTCCGAAAGTGAAAATTACAGCACTCTTTCCGGATTTTTACTCTATCATTTCAGTCGAATACCCAAGATGAATGAAAAAATCAGCATCGAAAACTACGAAATCACAATTTCAAAAATTCAACATCGTACCATTCAAACAGTCCTTTTAAAAGAAATTGATTCGATAGTGCCCGAAAACGGCTCTAAAAAAACCGAAAAATAATTTCCTAAAGTTCTGTTTTGTCGAAATAATCCTTCTCTCTCATTATCAAGAAATTTCATTGCAATATTCAGTATAGACTTCTGATATTCCGTCTTTTAAATCTATTTTTTCGTTCCATCCGAAAGATTTCAATTTCGATACATCTAAAAGTTTCTGAAAAGTCCCGTCCGGTTTTTCACTATCCCAAATCACTTCGCCTTTGTACTTTACAACATCTTTTTGAATAAATCCGGCCAATTCGCCGATAGATAAATCAACACCGGTTCCAATATTGATATGCGTATTTCTGATTTCGGGCTTGGTTAGAGGAAATACCGGATTGATAACATTGAAATCTCGACTCAAAATATCTTTGAAATCCACGTTTTGCATCAAAAAAACACAAGCATCTGCCAAATCATCAGCGTGCAGAAACTCGCGACGCGGATTCCCGCTGCCCCACAGCTTTACGGATTGTTCGGTTATTCCATATTTATTTAAAACATCAACAATTTCCTGTTTTGAGGCATTTCCATTGATTCCTTCCACGGGATTGCGATTAAAATCGATTTTTATCGCCCCGAAATCATTATTTTTCAAAGCCTTACCCAAATGTAATTTTCGAAGCAATGCAGGAAGGACATGCGATTTTTCCAAATCAAAATTATCATTTCGACCATAAAGATTTGTCGGCATGACGGCAATAAAATTCGTTCCGTACTGCAAATTATAACTTTCGATGGTTTTTATACCGGCTATTTTCGACAAGGCATACGGCTCGTTAGTATATTCCAAAATATCTGTCAACAAAGCGTCTTCCCTCATCGGTTGTGGGCATGATTTTGGGTAGATGCACGAACTTCCGAGAAACAACAATTTCTTAACGCCCCAAACATAACTTTGGTGAATGATATTGGTTTGTATCATCAAATTATCGTAGATAAATTCGGCTCGATACGTGGTATTTGCAACAATACCGCCAACTTTGGCTGCAGCCAGAAAAACATATTCGGGCTTTTCCCGCTCGAAAAATGCTTCAACTTCTTTCTGATTCCGTAAATCATAGTCTTGCGAAGGTGTGAAAATGAAATTATCGAAACCAAGAGATTTTAAATTCCGAAACACCGCACTTCCCACCAAACCTCGATGCCCTGCAATATAAATTTTTGAATGCTTTTCCATTTTATTTACCATTTTATAAAAGACAAAAATATCAATTTTGAGAACAAATATTTCATTTTTTTTAAAACGAAAATAATAAAAACAAGAGTTCTTTTTTTATAGATAATTCAAATCAATATTTATTAAACTTCAATAAAAAAAAGGCATTTTCTTGTTTAAATCAAAACAAAACAATAACTTTATACGAATTTTTTAACCTAAAAAACGTATTGATATGGAAGTAGCAATTCCCTTAATTCTTTTAGCATTTGGTTTATTGGTTTTCTTTAAATTTTTCGTAACCGTAAAACAAGAAACCATTGCAGTAATCACAGTTTTTGGCAAATATCGCCGTATGTTACGCCCCGGTTTGAACATGAAAATTCCATTTATCGAACAAATCTACGCCCGAATTTCAACTCAAAACCGCTCTACCGAACTTCAATTTCAGGCAACTACTATTGACCAAGCCAATGTGTTTTTTAAGGCAATGTTGCTGTATTCGGTAGTCGATAATCAAGAAGAAACCATTAAAAACGTTGCCTTTAAATTTCTTGACGAGCGGAGTTTTATGCAAACCCTGATTCGTACCATTGAAGGAACAATCAGAGCTTTTGTTGCCACAAAAAAACAATCGGAAGTCCTCTCAGTAAGAAATGAAATTGTAACCGAAGTAAAAATGCACATCGATGAAACTCTGCGAAGCTGGGGCTATCACTTAATCGACCTGCAATTGAACGACATTACATTCGATGAACAAATTATGAAATCGATGGCACAAGTTGTTGCATCGAACAACCTGAAAGCCGCTGCCGAAAACGAAGGGCAAGCCCTGTTAATTACCAAAACAAAAGCTGCTGAAGCCGAAGGAAATGCCATCAAAATATCGGCACATGCCGAAAAAGAAGCCGCACAGCTTCGGGGGCAAGGAATCGCCCTTTTCCGTGCAGAAGTTGCAAAAGGGATGGCAGGTGCCGCTCGCGAAATGCACGAAGCCAGCTTAGATTCTTCGTTCTTGCTCTTTACCATGTGGACAGAATCTATCAAACACTTTGCCGAAAACGGACAAGGCAATGTCATTTTCCTCGATGGTTCTACCGATGGCATGAAACACTCGTTAGAACAAATGATGTCCTTAAATATGCGTAAAATGGAAGAAGCAAATAAGTAGTGAATAATTATAAATCGTTGTCTTAAAGTTAAAAACCTTTCGAGTGGTAGAAAACCCTCGAAACGGTTTGTGAGTTATAACCCCTTCAAGGGTCTTCGACCGCTTGAAGGGTATAAAACTTTAATTTCAAACGTTTAACTTAACGACATTGAATTTCAAATAGTTAATTGTTAATCAATTTGCTTGATTACTGAAAAAAATTTTACTCTTAAAAGAAAGCTTACATTTGTGTAGGCTTTTTTTTTAAAATAAAAGGATTGTATTTTGTCCCAAAAAAAGTTTACTTTGCATCACAAATTTCAAAAAAATGAAATCCTTTCTATATCTTTTGAAAAAAATTCTAACTTCAATTCTGATACTTCCCATCAAAATCTACCAATACTTCATTTCACCCTACACACCATCGAGTTGCAGGCATATTCCAACGTGTTCGCAATATACAGTCGAAGCCATTACAATACACGGATTGAAAGGACTATGGCTGGGATTAAAACGATTATCGAAATGCCACCCGTGGGGAACAGAAGGTTTCGACCCCGTACCGCCAAAAATAATCCGTGTGAAAAAATACGAACAAAAACAGACATCTCCACTTAATTAATTTCTGAATCGGACATTCTGATTTATTTCGATAATTCTAAAAAATAAAACAACGCATGTTTCTACTTGATATACTAAAAAATACCGTAATAATTACTGTTTTTGTTCTTATTATGATGATTTTAGTCGAATACATTTCGGTTCAATCGAAAGGAAAATGGAATTCGGTCTTAAAAAAAAATCCTCATTTACAAATCATATTCTCAGCACTCATAGGTCTCACTCCGGGTTGTATGGGCGGATATGCCGTAGTTTCTCTCTACACACACCGGGTCATCGGATTTGCGGCATTGATAGCAGCATTAATCGCATCAACGGGAGATGAAGCCTTTATTATGTATTCTCTTTTTCCAAAACAAGCATTATTCCTGTCAATCAGCATTTTAATAATTGCAATTATTTCCGGATATCTTGTTTGGGCTGTTATTAAAACACGAAATTTTATAAAACTTCCCGATGCTCATATTCGATTTTACGAAAACAAACCCAATTGTGTAAGCTACGAATCGCACACTGTCCTGTCTCAATTGAAACACATTGTTTGGCAACGCATTTTATTTCTGAGTGTAGGAATCGTTGTTGTTTTATACATCATTTTTGCCTACAACGAAGATTCCGGAATTTTGCCGGAATTGGTACAATCAACAACACGAACACTTGCTGAAGCACATCACGACCATTCGGCTTGGGGTTCCGAACGAATTACATTGCTGGTTGTTAATCTTGTCGGAATTTTTATTATGTTCACCGTTTCCGACCATTTTCTAATAGAACATTTATGGAAACATGTGATAAAAAAACATCTTTTACGTCTTTTTCTGTGGACCTTCGGAGCGTTTACCGTTTTGTTTTTTATCAATCAATTTGTTGACATCGAACAATGGATAAATAACAACAAACATTTCATATTATTGGCGGCAGTACTCGTGGGAATTATTCCCGAATCCGGTCCGCACATTATTTTTGCAACCATGTTTGCTTCCCACATCATACCGTTCAGTGTTTTATTGGCAAATTCCATTGTTCAGGACGGACACAGTGCAATTCCCCTACTCGCCGAATCTCGAAAAAGTTTTCTTTATGCTAAACTATTAAATGCTCTTATTGCTCTAACCATCGGTTTCGGCTTGGGTTTGCTTGGTTTTTAAACCATTCGAATTTTCGGGAATAATCATCACATTTAACTGAATATTAGATTTTTACGTAACATGTTCAGTGCGAAAAAAGAATAAAAAAGATACAATAATAATAATATCAAAAAAAATATTATAAATTTGCAGCTTAAACTAAGTTTACTAAAATAGGTTAAATTTAAAAAATTATTAAAATGAAAAAAATTTCGTTGTTTTTATTAATTCTTCCTTTATTTTTCGCCTGCGGTCCGAGTGCTGAAGAATTAAAATTGCAAGCCACTGTGGACAGTTTGCAAAAAGTTACCGGAGCCGACTCCGAAACGATTAACGAATACATGAAATCTTTTAATGAAATTCAAAACAATTTGGATCAAATTAAAGAAAAAGAAAAAATTATTTCCACACGCACAAGCGGCGATGTTGAATTAAACCAAACCGACAAAGACCGTATCAACGAAGACATTACATCGATTTATCAAATGATGATCGACAATAAAAATAAGTTGGCTTATTTGAAGAAAAAATTAAAAAATTCGGACACCAAAGTCGCTGAATTTCAAAAAACAATCACACGTTTGACCGAAGAAATGAATCAAAAAGAATCGCAATTAGCCGATTTGAAAGCCACACTCGAAAAGAAAGATTTTGATATTGCAGCTTTGAACGAAAAAATAACAACAATGAACGAAAATGTTGAAAATTTGGAAAGCGAAACAAATCAAAAAACCGAAACAATCAACGAACAAGATAAAAAATTGCACACAGCACATTACGTTGTCGGTAAGAAAAAAGAATTACAGGAAAAAGGAGTTATCACCACCGAAGGAGGATTTATCGGCATCGGCGGAGTTCAAAAAATTTCGGAAACCACCAGCGGATTTACGGATATAGACATTCGCGAAGTGAAAGAAATTTCCTTGGGAGGAACAAGTAAAGCCATGCTGTTAACAGACCATCCCAAAGATTCTTACGAATTGGTTGAAGAAAATGGGAAAGTTACAACTCTTATAATAAAAGACTACGAAAATTTCTGGAAATTGTCGAAATTCTTAGTCGTTATTGTGAAATAAATTTTTCTGTTTTTTCTTAATAAGACATAAAAAAACCATCGAAAATTCGATGGTTTTTTTTTGAAATTTGCCCGATTCTAAATCGAAAATCCAAGTCTTATCAATACATTAAATGTTGTTTCGAGTTGTTTTGCCAACCGGCATCACTTTTATATTCCGTAAAATAAATACACAAGTCGGCATCGCTTTTATAGCTTACAAAATACACTTTTTTCTGAGCATCGCTCTGATAATCAACAAAATACCACAATCCTTCGTTTCCGGAAGCATCGCTTTGATAACTACATTTGTAAACCACTAAATCGGCATCACTTTTATAATCAACAACATACACTTTTACATCGGCTTCACTTTGATAGTTTACCGAAAAGACTTTTTGAGAAAAAGCAGTGTGTCCAAACAAGCAAAGTGCAAAGACACCAATCACAATTTTATTTTTTTTCATGGTGATATTTTTTAATGAAAAAATCTATTTATTTCAAAAACTCTTTCAAACTGAATGTTTTATCGACCTTAATACCTTTTTCGGTTTTGAAGAGCGAACAGCATTCGTTGTAAATATCATGTTCAAAGAACAATGCGATGTTTTTTTCGAGTGCTTCGTTGAAAAATCGTTCTTTATCCGCCAGAGTCAATAAAGGTTGCGTGTCGTAACCCATGATGTAAGGCATCGGAATATGTGCGGTGGCAGGAAACAAATCGCCGCAATATGCAATTTTCTTTTTGCCTGTGTCGATAATCGGAATTACTTGTCCGGCAGTATGCCCGTCAAAAATTCTGATATCAATTCCGGGTAACAATTCGCCTTCGGATTCAATCAAATTCAGCACGCCAAATTCTGCCAATGGCAGGAAATTTTCGGGTAAAAAAGAGGCTTTTTCGCGTCTGTTGGGCGAGGTCGCCAAATTCCATTGTGCCCTGCTAACGTGGTAAACAGCTTTAGGGAAAGTGGGCACAAGACTTCCGCCGGTGTTGTATGAAACGGCTCCGCCGCAATGGTCGAAATGCAAATGTGTAAGAATGACATCTGTGATATCTTCCCTGCTGTAGCCCAATTGATTCAATGAAGTTTCGAGTGTTGCATCGCCGTTTGGATAATAATGACTGAAAAATTTTTCGTCCTGCTTGGTTCCCATTCCGGTATCAATGAGTACCTTTTGCAAGCCGGTATCCACTAACAAACAGCGCATTGCCCAATTTGACAAATTATTTTCGTCTGCCGGATATAATTGTTGCCAAATCACTTTGGGAACGACGCCGAACATGGCACCGCCGTCGAGTTTCAAATTTCCGGTTTCTATTTTGTGAAGCTTTATCATATTTTTATTTTGATTCGTATTATTGTAAGGCAATTTTATTCGGGATTATGCTAAGAATCTTGTCGTCTTTTATTTCAAAAGCAGCACGAATTTCTTTAATTTTTTTTAGTTGTTTTAATAAGTCAGCAATATTTTCTGTTTTTTTAGGCGAAATAAGAATTAAAATATAATCCGAGTTTTTATTTTTTAAAGAAAGAATGGCATTCGATGCGTGATTTTTTATTAATACAAACGATTTTTTATTATTTTTATCATCTAAGAAAAATGAAAACAAATGCTCTTGATTAAGCGAAATATCATCTTGCAAAGATAAATTTATGCTGAAAGCAGTGTTAATTGCCCATGCCAATTTATAATCGTTTTCCGACGAAGAAATACCGATAATCAATACTTCGGCATCGTTTTCGGGAGAGTTTGAAATTTTTTTCTTTACCAATCGGGTTGTATTTTATTATCTTTTTCTAAATTTTCGAGTGTATTTTGAGCGGCATTTTGCTCTGCGATTTTTTTTGAAATGCCTCTTCCCTGCCCTGCAATTTCATTCTCAATACGAATATACGAAATAAAATATTTTGAATCAAGTGATTCATAATCGGTAAAGAAATCGGCATTCACTTTATATTTTTGAGCCCATTCAATAAATTTGCTCTTAAAATTGGTTTCTTCTTTAATTAAGGCATCGAGGTTGATATGGTTACCAATAATTTTTTGGGAAATAAAAGTTTCAACACATTTAAAACCTCGGTCGAGATAAATGGCTCCGATTAAAGCCTCGAAAGCGTCTTCATAAATTCGCCCGGTTGTATTCTTTCCGATGTTGGCGTGAACAAGTTTTTGAAGTTTTATGTGTTTGGCTAATTCTGTTAATTTTTTCCCGTTTACAATTTTTGAACGAAGTTGTGTTAAAAATCCTTCATCGACATTCGGAAATTTTTTATAGAGGTAGGCACTTACGGCAAGGTCTAATACAGCGTCTCCCAAAAATTCAAGACGTTCGTTGTTCGATTGTACTTTTTTATTAACAAGAAGAGGCGCTGACTTGTGAGTCAGTGCCAATTCGTAATATTTTGGGTTGTGTGGGAAAAAACCTAAAATTTTCCTTAATTTTCGGATAAAAGCTTTGTCCGGATAAAACAATATTCTTACAAGTGAAAATAATCCGGACACGGCGTTTGATTATATTTTTTTAAAAATAACCGATACATTATGCCCTCCAAAACCAAACGTATTGCTTAAAGCCGAACGAATTTGTCGTTGTTTGGCTTTGAGAAATGTAAAATCGAGTTTAGGGTCGATTTCCGGTTCTAAATTAAACTGATTTATTGTGGGCGGAATAATTCCGTGTTTGATGGCTAAAACAGAAACCAAGGCTTCCATAGCTCCGGTTCCGCCAAGTAGGTGCCCGTGCATTGATTTTGTAGAACTGATACTCAATTGATATGCATAATCGCCAAAGACTTCTTTAACTGCCTTTGTTTCGGCAATATCACCCAAACCGGTTGATGTTCCGTGCAAGTTCACGTAATCTAAATCTTCCGGTTTCATTCCTGCATCTCTGAGTGCAAATTGCATAACTTTTGCAGCACCGCGTCCTTCGGGGTGTGGTGCAGTAATATGGTGTGCATCGGCAGTTAAACCGCCTCCTACAAATTCGGCATAGATTCTTGCACCGCGTTTTACTGCGTGCTCGTATTCTTCGAGAACTAATGCAGCTCCGCCTTCTCCGATTACAAATCCATCGCGGTCTTTATCGAATGGTCTGGAAGCTGTTTTGGGGTCATCATTTCGTGTCGATATTGCGTGCATGGCATTGAAACCACCGACACTAGCCTCGGTAACCGGTGCTTCGGAGCCTCCGGCAATGAAAATATCGGCATGTCCCAGGCGAATGTAATTAAACGCATCAACTAAGGCATTTGCTGATGATGCACAGGCTGAAACGGTTGTAAAATTCGGACCTCTCAGGTCGTATTTTATTGATATATGCCCGGAGGCAATATCTGCAATCATTTTTGGAATAAAAAACGGATTGAAACGCGGGACTTTACCATTGGCAATATAAGCTTGAACTTCGTCTTGAAACGTTTGCAAACCTCCAATTCCGGACCCCCAAATAACTCCGGCACGGTCGCTGTCGAACTGTCCGACGACTAAGCCGGAATCTTCCATCGCTTCCATAGCCGCAATCACCCCATATTGGGCATAACGATCCATTTTACGAGCATCCTGCTTGGGAATCCATTGCGTTACATCATAATTTTTAATTTCACAAGCAATTTGAGTTTTAAATTTGCTTGCATCAAATTGCGTTATTTTATCGCAGCCGCTGATGCCGTTTTTTAGATTTTCCCATGTTTCCGCAACATTGTGTCCTAAGGCGTTAATTGTTCCTAATCCGGTAACCACTACGCGTTTTAATTCCATAAATTGTAGTTTTTTTAAAAAATGAAAATAAAAAAGGGGGGTAATTTTACCCCTCTTTGAATTTTCAACTATTTAGCATTGCTTTCAATGTATTTTATCGCATCTCCAACGGTTGCAATGTTTTCTGCTTGGTCATCGGGAATCGCAATATTAAATTCTTTTTCGAATTCCATGATTAACTCAACGGTGTCAAGAGAATCGGCTCCTAAGTCATTTGTGAAGCTGGCTTCGGGAGTTACTTCGTTTTCATCAACTCCTAATTTATCAACGATAATGGCTTTTACTCTTGAAGAAATGTCTGACATGATACTTAAATTTAGTTAGTGAAAAATTTTAATTAATTTCTTGCAAAGGAAAAAAAATACTCAAAAAAAAAAAAATAAAAAACATTTAATTCGTGATTTATTCTGTTTTTTTTATTCTTAGCTTTGAGTGTTAATAGTTTAAACTATTTTTATTATTTCAAATTGATTTTTTCCTTAATTTTTTCTTCAATATTAATAATTTCTCTCGAATATTATTCAACTTTAACAAATTTTAACTTTTATAAAGCAATTTTTTACTGTAATGTCATGATAAATATCGCAATTTTTTCATCGAGCTCGGGAAGTAATGCCGAAAATTTTGTTCACTTTTTTAAAAACCATACATCGATTCGTGTTTCGTTAATTTTATGCAATAATCCGAATGCTTTTGTTCTTGAAAGAGCCAAAAAACTAAATGTGCCGTCCGTAGTATTTACAAAAAATGATTTTTATGCTTCCGATACAGTTGAAAAAATATTGACTGATGATGGGATTGATTTTATTATTCTTGCGGGATTTTTGTGGTTGGTTCCGGTGTCGCTTATCGAAAAATATCCTCATCGCATTTTGAATATCCACCCGGCATTGCTGCCTCGTTACGGAGGCAAAGGAATGTATGGTGAGCGTGTTCACTGTGCGGTGAAGCAAGCCGGCGATTTACAAACAGGCATCACTATTCATTTGGTTAATCATCATTTCGATGAAGGACAAATTCTGTTTCAGTCTATTATCGGTATAGAGAAAGATGATTCGGTAGCAATTATTGCCGAAAAGGTTCACGCTGCCGAATATCGGTTTTATCCTCAAATTTCTGCTTTTTATATCTCCGGTATTTATACGAATCTGTAAACTAAACTTCAAAGTATCATTTATTCGCAAATTCGTATATTTTAATTTTTCCCAAAGGGTGAAAAGTGAAAAGTGAAAAGTGAAAAGTGAAAAGTGAAAAGTGAAAAGTGAAA
>DYMH01000279.1 GCA_020721645.1 Draconibacterium orientale | reverse complement strand
ACCGGGGTTCGATCCCCCGCAGCTCCACGAGCACAAAATGCAGAAAAACGCAAAATCCTGATTTCCAACGAAATCAGGATTTTTTGTGCTTGGACTTTTTCCGCAAAAGCGAGTGCTTGAAATTGTGTTGGTTCTGTGGCAAGCCCTACACGGTACACAAACGGCACTCGTACGCTTGCAGTCCGCATTGCTCGCAAAATTTATCCAAGCACAAAAAAACAAGGCTAAAATGGATATGCTCAACAAAGAGCAAAATATCAAAGGGATTTTGAAACGAATGGGGTTTGGGGTAAAAGCAATTCCTCCCTATGATTTAGAATGTGAATTGTTCTAAAAAAGTATACGTAGAGTAAACACAGTTATTCCATGTTAATAATGGATAGTCTAGGGATTAGATTCTTTAAGAAAACAATATCTGACATGGCGGTGATGTGAGGAAGAGATAACCAATACCATTCAGCAAAGTGGAAGCGATTTATTCTCTTCTCTTTTCTGAAATTTTTTTTATTTCTCTATTTCCAAAAATTGCATTTATTACTTGAATTTAGATATCGATACAGTAAATCGATGAATGGCTCAGAGTAAGGTAGCGTATGAATCAATATTTTTGAATACGCCAATACAAACAGCTCGGCTTTACTCAACATTTTTTTTCCGGCATAATCTTCAGGCTCGTAATCGGCTTCGGTCAAGTTTTCGAAATTCCAACGGCTTGCAAACGACTCGAATAATCGCGTTTCGTTTTTGAATCGTAAAGCTGGTTTTAGCAATGCACTGTATGCCTCCGATGGCTTTTCGATGGGCAATTCTTATCAGATATCAACCCTTGAAATTAAACAAGGTTGGTATTTCATTCAACTGACCGACGAAAATGGGAACTCAAATTTTAAAGTCTGGATCGATAGTGTTTCATTTACAAATAGCTAAATTTGCAATTTTGTTTTTAATTCTTAATCTTTCTATGTCAATATATTTTTTTGATTAGGATAGTTAAGTGATAAAATAAGACAATTTAAGTACTTTAAATATTAATTAAGTGTTTTGTCAAGCTAGGAGTTTGATAAATTGATAGTTACAAAACCAACAAATAGGTCGAAGACCTATGTTGTCGATAAAATTTTAACAGTTTGATAAAAAAAATTAAAATTTCGGAATTCA
>DYMH01000187.1 GCA_020721645.1 Draconibacterium orientale | reverse complement strand
CGAACTACTTTTATTATAGTTCTTAATTTTAATGCAACAATTCTATTTATTTTTTTTACTTTCGCATGATATTTTCAATAAACAGAATGCGTTTTTTTACCATTAAAATTTTATTAATTATGACAAAAAAATTATTAGCCATTCTTCTGATTTTTGCTTTGACACTTGGAAATACAATCCAAGCTCATAACGATGACGAAGGCATGTGGCTCCCGTTTCTTGTTCAAAAATTGAACATGAAAAAAATGCAAAAAATGGGTTTAAAACTTTCGGCAGACGAAATTTACAGCATCAACACCGGAAGCCTAAAAGATGCCGTAATCGCTCTAGACCACGGTTCGTGCACCGGCGAGTTGGTATCTAAAGATGGTCTTTTTCTCACCAATCATCACTGCGGATACGGCGAAATTCAAGCTCACAGCTCCGTAGAGCACGATTATTTGACTGATGGTTTCTGGGCATATTCGCGAGAACAGGAACTCGTAAATCCGGATAAAACGGTATCATTTTTAATAAGTATCGAAGATGTTACCGATAAAATCAATGCAAAACTCACCACAGCAATGACCGAAGACGAACGCGAAAATATGATTCGCAAAGTGTCGAAAGACCTCGAAGACCTTGCCGTAAAAAACTCTAAATCGTGGTACGAAGCCGAAGTACAACCGTTTTTCAAAGGCAATAATTTTTATCTGTTTGTGTATGAAACCTTCAAAGATGTTCGATTGGTGGGTGCACCGCCTTCATCTATCGGAAAATACGGTGCCGATACCGACAATTGGATGTGGCCCCGACATACAGGCGACTTTTCGATGTTCCGCATTTATTGTGCACCGGACGGAAGCCCCGCAGCCTATGCAAAAGAAAATGTTCCGTATCACCCGAAACATTTCTTACCAATTTCGCTCAAAGGCGTTAAGAAAAACGATTTTGCCATGATTATGGGCTATCCCGGAAGCACAACACGCTATATGACTTCTTGGGGCGTTCAACAAACCATCGACAACGAAAACACCATTCGCATCAAACTTCGCGGCATGAAACAAGATATTATGAAAGCAGATATGGATGCCGCTGCAAACGTGCGCATTATGTATGCTTCAAAATACTCACAATCGACAAATTACTACAAATATTCTATCGGACAAAATCTGGGATTGAAAAATTTGAATGTTGTCGCCAAAAAACAAGCCGAAGAAAAATTGATTGGCGATTGGATTAACAAAAATAAATCACGCAAAGAAAAATACGGAGAAGCCTTGGGACTTATTCAGAATGCAATTGCCGAAGGCGACAAATACGATAAAGTCCGAAATTATTGGTTCGAAGCCTTTTATTTAGGTCCCGATTTTGTACGTTTTGCACTTACCGTATCAAGAAACATCGATAATGCAGAAGTTCTTGAAAAAGAAGCTGCCGATTATTTTAAAGATTTGAATTTGTCGACAGATAAAAAAATCTTTATCGCCATGGCAAAAGTTTACAAAGAAGATATTGATGCCGAATTTCTTCCTGCATTCTATGAAACAATCAATCAGAATTTTAACGGAAGTATCGAACAATATGCCGATTCGTTGTATTCAAAATCTATTTTCACCGACAAAACACGTTTTGCCGAATTTATTAAAAATGCTTCACAGGAAACTCTCCAAAACGATTTGGGAATGCAATTTACCATGTCGGTTATCCAAACCTATCAAGGTATTTACGCCCAAACGGCTGAAATAGAAAGTCGGCTCAACAAAGGAGAACGACTCTACATGGCTGCACGTTTGGAAATGGAAAAGAAAAAATCGCATTATCCCGATGCTAATTCTACGATGCGTTTAACTTATGGAACAATAGGTGATTACAAAGCCGGCGACAAACAAATGCCACTTCAAACTTATCTCGATGAGTACATGGCAAAAGAAGACCCAAACAACGAAGAATTTGTTGTTTCACCCAAATTGAAAGAACTCTATCAGAAAGCCGATTACGGACAGTATGCCGAAAAACAAACCGATGGTTCAGTTAAAATGCCGATTTGCTACATCACCAACAACGACATTACGGGTGGCAACTCCGGAAGTCCGTCGATTAATGCCGAAGGACAACTGATTGGTATTGCTTTCGATGGCAATTGGGAAGCTATGAGCGGTGATATCGCTTATGAACCTAATTTACAACGTACAATAATTGCCGATATTCGATTCGTTCTGTTCGTTATCGACAAATATGCCGGTGCCGAAAATTTAATTAAAGAATTGACTTTGGTAAAATAAGTTTAAGTAATGATTTGATTTTGATAAGAATACGGACATTAGAAAATACAAATCAATCTATCCGATTACTTAAATGTTTTTAAAATAATAAAAACGGGACTTTGCTCCCGTTTTTTTATTGAATAGAAAATCATCAAAATCAATTTTACTCTTCGGGCTCGATATGCACGTGAATATCACCGCGTTCGATAACTTTCAGAATTTCAATTTCAACTCTGTTTGATATTTCATGAGCTTCGCGAATGTTTAAATTTGGGGCAACATGAATATTTATTTCTACAAATGTATCGGCTCCCGAGCTGCGAACTTTTATATTGTGGTAATGTGTAATTTCTTTAATATTTTTTACAGCATTTTCAATTTGCTGAAACGTATTTTCGGGAACTCTGTCCAACAAAACATCGACAGATTTTTTACCCAGACGATACGAAACCGTAATAATGATAACAGCCACGGCAAGTGCTGCAATAGAATCGGCATAAAAGATACCGAAATTTGCAAAAATCAGACCGACTAAGACCACTGCCGAACTCCAAATATCGGTCGAAAAATGCAAGGCATCAGCCTCCAAAGCCTGACTTTTATATTTAAGTGCCGTGCGTTTTAAAATTCGCGAGCGTGTAATGTCTATTATCATGGAGCTGACCACCACAACATAACTCCAAATACTCACTTCGATGTGAAAATCCCCCGAAATTAAACGCGAAATGGCTTCGTAAATAATCCAAATACAAGTTACCAGCAAAAGAATTGTTTCGATAAATGCCGAAAGATTTTCGACCTTTCCGTGCCCAAATTGATGGTCGCTGTCTGCCGGTTTGTCCGATATACGCACTGAAAAATAGGTGATTGCAGCCGCAACCATATCCAATGCCGAATGCAGTGCTTCCGATAAGATACCCAAACTGCCGGTAAACACACCGACAATGAGTTTAAAACCTGTTAAAAAAACGGCTGCTAAAATCGACATGAAAGCAACCCGATTTTTTTCATTTTTCATAAGCCGAAAAAATATTTTTATAATTTTGGGCGTATAAAAGTAAAAATATTTTACAAAATTCGCTTTTAAAAACTGTATTCTTATAACAATTTACACAATAAACACCAAAATTTCTTTTAGATTACTTATTTCAATCGTTTGCGTAATTTATCTGTAATTTTTTCGTAACACTATTGAAAAAATAAATTTATTAGGGTATATTTACAGTGAAAATAAAAATGTGTTTGTTACTAAATAAACATGTTTATTCTATAAAAAACGTCTATATGTTTTGATATTTGGAAATATTTTTACGATTAAATATTAAAATTAATCAATATGAAAAAATTTACAACTTTATTAACAGCATTATTTTTAACTTTCATAATTGGAATTCAAGCTGTTTTCGCTGACGGCGGTGTTACCGGAGATAAAGCAATTGTTTTGCAGGTAAATGGAGGTGCAAAAATTCTTTACAATGTTTATACAAATTGGAGCTATAACACTTGCGGAAGTTATAATACTTCAACAGCACCTTTATTGACTAATTTAGGCAATGTTAATTCTTTGGTGTTAAATGGAATATACGTAACAGGCTGGACAAATAATACTGATTGGGTTGCAGGTAGAATAGAATACAAGATTTGGTTGACTTCCGGTTCTGAACCTGCTGCTATTACAGGCTCTTTTGATGTTGGAGGATACGGAAGTGCTTGTAGTGTGCAGGATGTTGCTTGCAGCTCAGGCAATAACAGATTTGTTGGAATGGACAATCAGTCTATTGACATTTTAAGCGGATTAGCTCCCGGAGAATATTATTTTAAAGTTTATCCGTATGGACAAGTGAGGTATAATTGTGGTAGTAAAAATCCGGTAAGCGAATCACCGGTTACTGTTACTTTTACAGTTAATCCAAAAGTAACTTTTAATAATAATGGAGGTACCGGCATAATGAGTAACCAATACGTTATTTATAACACAGCGACTCAGCTTTCTACAAATACATTTACTCGCACAGGATATCTATTTAATGGTTGGAATACATCTGCTGATGGTTCAGGAACAAGTTATGCCAATGAAGAAAATGTTACCCTTACTTCAAATATTACTTTATATGCCCGGTGGTTAGCATACACTACTGCCCAAAACGGCGATTGGAATACTGCATCAACTTGGACTTGCAATTGCATTCCTCCGGCAGGAGTTGTAACTCAAATAAATCATGCTGTTACAATAAATGCGACGGCGACCAATAATCCGGCAACAATTGAAGTTACAAGCGGAAATTCATTAACTTTTGGTGCTTCCGGCGATATTACGGCAACAACTCTAACAAACGACGGAACCATTGATATGACTTCCGGCGGTATTCTGCGAATTGCAAATAACGGGGCATTTACAAACAACTCTACTTTTACAGGCGGAACAGGCGAAGTCTATTTTCCGGGTGCCGGTACGGTTTCCGGCACTGTAACTTTTTATAATGTGAGCCTTGCCGGAGGAGTAAATTTTGGAGCAAGTGCTGCGGTAAATAATGTTCTACAAATATACGCCGGCGGCTTTTTAAATACGAACTCAATCATGTACAATGCAGGTTCTACTCTCAAATATGCCGGGGCTTATTCAGTTAATTCCGGCGACAAATCGTGGTATTCAAATGCAGCAAGTACAGGTTCGGCACAAGTTGGTATTCCTTGGAATGTTTTAATCCCTGCCGGAATTTCTGTTACCTTAAGCGATAGTTACCAGTTTGATATGAACGGCAACCTTACCATAAACGGCACGTTCACTCTGGGGACAAATGGAACGACACACTGGGGAGATCTTGCATTAAGAGGAGATTTTATATTTAACAATCTTGCATCTTTTACACATAACAGTCGGGCGGTGAAATTTATCGGCACAACTCTCCAAAATATTTCCGGTATCGCTCCTGTATTTGCTTATCTTGAAGTAAATAATTCATTAAATTTGAATTTATTAACAAGTATAAATGTTGCAACCCAAATAACTTTTACAAACGGGAAAATAGTTTTAAATAATAACAATATTCATAGCGGAACATCTGTTATCAGCAATTACGACAACAGTAAATATTTTGTTACAAACGGGAATGGTTATTTGTTAAGAGTTGTTGGCGGTTCGGAAATCGTTTTTCCGGTAGGCACATCAACAAGTTATGCCCCGGCATATTTAACACAAGCCGGA
>DYMH01000186.1 GCA_020721645.1 Draconibacterium orientale | reverse complement strand
GATAACTACGTTAATATAAAGTATATCATTGAAATAAGATGTTCATAACTTGTTGATAAGCTGTTTAAAACAACAAATGCGAAGTTAAGTATTCGGACTAATTTATTTGTATTTTAAAATGTCCGTATTCATATCAAAATCAAATTATTCCTTTATTCACCATTAACAATTATTAATTAACCATTACGTATCATTGTCAATTGAAAAAAATGTTGATAACTACCTTAGTATTTTGTATATTAATGAAATAAGCTGTTCAAAAAAATGTTTATAACTTGTTCAAAACTTCTCAACAAAATATGAAATCATAAACGTATCACTTTTTTCTGTCGCATTATTTTGAGTTCTCGAAATAATTATCCAGCTTCGCAAGCTTCGAAAAAACAACCCTATGTACACCGATATTTCTTACTTTTGGGAAGGCTCCAAACGCTATCATGCAGCTTCGTTTGATGCAAAAAAAATGTTTGGTGAGCGAATCCAAAAGATTTCGACAGATGCCGGTTTTTCGTGTCCGAATCGAGACGGAACCAAGGCAACAGGCGGCTGCACCTATTGCAACAACAAAACATTTAATCCGTTTTATTGTTCCCCAAAAAAATCGATCACCGAACAACTTACCGAAGGAATTGCTTTTTTTTCAAAAAAATACAAAACGCAAAAATATATTGCTTATTTTCAAGCATATACAAATACTTATGCCGAGCTTTCTGTCCTTAAAGCCTATTGGGAAGAAGCTTTAAAAATGCCCGACATCATTGGCTTGGCTATTTCAACACGTCCGGATTGTATAGATTCCGAAAAATTGGATTATTTGCAAAAATTAGCCGAAACTCATTATATCAGCATCGAATACGGAATTGAATCGACAAAAAATGAAACACTGAAATTTATCAATCGTGCTCACAGCTTTGAAGAATCCTGTGCAGCACTTCAAATGTCTGCCGGGCGGGGAATACATATCGGAGTTCACCTTATTTTAGGATTACCCGGCGAATCGCATGATGATATGCTGAATCATGCCAAAATTATCTCCGAATTGCCTTTCGATACGCTGAAATTACATCAACTTCAAATCATTAAGCAAACTATAATGGCGAAGCAATATTCCGAAAATCCGAATCAATTCCATCTTCTCGGTTTGGACGAATATATCTGCTTAATAGCCGATTTTTTGGAGCTTCTGAATCCTAAAATAAAAATTGAGCGTTTTGTAAGCGAATCGCCCAAAAACATGATTATCGCACCGGATTGGGGAGGAAAAAAGAATTTTGAAATTGTTGCCAAAATAGAAAAATATCTGGCGGTACACAATATGTTTCAAGGGAAAAAATATAGAACAGAAGATTAAAAGAATCTTCAAAATAAATATTAAAAAATGATAATTATCATTTGCTCAAATAAATAAAAACGCATATTTTTTTTATCTTTGTCGGAAGAATATAAAAAAGACAAAATATGCAAAAACTCCTCTTATTGGGCGATGAAGCCATAGCACAAGCTGCAATTGATGCCGGATTGTCCGGCGTATATGCTTATCCGGGCACACCGTCCACCGAAATAACCGAATACATTCAAAATAATAAAATTGCTGAACAACGCGGTATTCACAGCGAATGGTCAACCAACGAAAAAACCGCCATGGAATCGGCTCTGGGCATGTCGTATGCAGGAAAACGTACCATGGTTTGCATGAAGCACGTTGGGCTTAACGTTGCAGCGGATACTTTTATGAATGCTGCCATTACGGGGGCAAACGGCGGACTTTTAATGGTTGTTGCCGACGACCCTTCGATGCACTCCTCGCAAAACGAACAAGATTCTCGTTATTTTGCCGATTTTGCTTTAATACCCGTTTTTGAACCCTCCAATCAGCAAGAAGCTTATGATATGATTTACAGCGGTTTCAGCTTTTCTGAAAAATATCAAACGCCTGTTATGATACGCATCACAACGCGTATGGCACATTCGCGGGCTGCTGTGGCAACAAAACCAATGATTGAACAAAATCAAATTTCGCTGCCCGGCGATTTACGACAATTTGTGCTTTTACCTTCTATCGCACGTCGCAACTACAAACAATTGATTTCAAAACAGGATATTTTTGAAGATGCTTCTGAAATTTCTACATTCAACAGTTATTTTGAAGGAAGCGACAAGTCGATTGGAATTATAGCATGCGGTATCGCATTTAATTATTTTGCCGAAAATTTTGAAGTCGGTGAAATTCCTTATTCTTATGTTAAAGTAGCACAATATCCTATACCAAAAAAACTGATTCAACAATTGTACGCAAGTTGCGATAAAATTTTGATTCTCGAAGAAGGGTATCCACTCATCGAAAAATTCATCAAAGGATTTCATTCTGACCCCAAAATTATCGGGCGGCTCGATGGCACATTGCCGCGCGACGGCGAATTGAATCCAAACCTTGTTGGCAAAGCATTGGGTAAGAAGTTGATAACACAAGAAACGGTTTCAACTTTCGTGGTTCAACGTCCGCCCGCTCTGTGCCCGGGTTGCGGGCATATCGATGTATTCAACGCTTTGAACGAAGTCTTGGCAGCTTACAGTCCGGGAAGAGTATTTTCGGACATTGGGTGTTATACTTTGGCAGCCCTTCCGCCACTGAATGCAATAAATTCCTGTGTCGATATGGGAGCATCAATCACCATGGCAAAAGGTGCATCAGATGCCGGATTGCAGCCTGCAGTGGCGTTTATCGGAGACTCCACATTTACACATTCGGGCATGACAGGACTTTTAGATTGTGTCTATGAAAAAACACCGATTACAATTATAATTTCGGATAATGCTACAACCGGAATGACCGGCGGGCAATCGTCTCATGCCGAAAACAGACTTTTTCAAATTTGCGAAGGTTTAGGTGTCGAAAAAGAACATATCAGAACCTTCAATCCGCTGAAAAAAAATCATGCTGAAGCCGTTCAAATTATTAAAGAAGAACTTGAATATCACGGAGTTTCTGTGATTATTCCGCAACGCGAATGTGTGAGAACTTTGGAACGGACTCATAAAGCAAAATAAACACTATAAACCGGTGTTCCTAATTATTATTTTAACTAAATATCAATTTAAAATATTGATAATTAAATATATAAATACATGAAAACAGATATTATATTAGCCGGGGTCGGAGGACAGGGAATCTTGTCGATAGCCGCAGTCATTGGCTCGGCAGCTTTGACTAAAAATCTAAACATAAAGCAATCGGAAGTACACGGAATGAGCCAACGCGGCGGTGAGGTCTATTCGCATCTTCGGATTTCGGACCAAACCATAGCATCGGATTTAATTCCGTTAGGCGGAGCCGACCTTATTATTGCCGTAGAACCTTTGGAATCGTTACGATATTTAACCTATTTAAAACCTGAAGCTTGGCTGATAGCAAATTCAAAATCGTTTATTAACATTACAAATTATCCGGACGAAGAAAAGATTTTTGAAGAAATTCGTAGATACAAAAATCACATATTAATTGATGCCGAAGACATTGCCAAGAAAATAAAAACAGCACGCTCATCGAACATGGTAATGGTGGGAGCGGCGGCACCTTTTATGAATCTGACGGTTGAAGAACTTGAAAACGGCATTCGTAGTATCTTTGAATCTAAGGGAGAAGAGATTGTTTCAATAAACATCGAATCGTTCAGAAAAGGTAGAGATTTTTCTCTCACAAATCGATAATTCTTTTACTTAACAAATTGGCTCACAATCTGTAAATGAGTTTACAGATTGTTTTTTTTATTCTAAAATTATACTTTGATTGGTTGATTTTTTGATGTGCTGATATGCTGATTGCTTTTAATATCAAATAGATAAACAATTTGTAAAACGCAATTTATGACCGTGCTTAGTATAATATCAAATTATTGCCGACAATTTTAGGATATTTCGTAATTTCGTATATTATTTATAAAAGAGGTATGAGTATTGCACAGAATATAACATCAATAAAATCACATCTTCCCGAACATGTAAAATTATTGGCTGTATCAAAATTTCAAAGTGAAGCTGATATTTTAGAAGCCTATTATGCCGGGCAACGGATATTTGCAGAAAATAAAGTACAGGAATTGGCGGCAAAATACGAAAATTTGCCCAAAGATATCCAATGGCATTTTATAGGACATTTGCAAAGTAACAAAGTGAAATTTATTGCCCCTTTTGTACACACGATTCATGCTGTGGAC
Organism: Draconibacterium orientale; assembly: GCA_020721645.1. GTDB lineage: Bacteria > Bacteroidota > Bacteroidia > Bacteroidales > JAADGE01 > DYMH01. Next base: position 1,260 of record DYMH01000186.1, on the reverse strand, counting down.
AGCTTGGATTTATTAGAAAAAATAAATAAAGAAGCCGAAAAATATCAACGCAAAATACCTTGTCTTTTTGAAATTCATATTGCCCAAGAAGAAACAAAATATGGATTTTCTGCAAATGAAATCATTCATTTATGTAAATCTACAAACTTCAAGAATTTCAGTAATATACAAATCTGCGGATTGATGGGAATGGCTACTTATACCGACAATACCGAACAAATCCGCAGTGAATTTAAAAAATTAAACAATTTATTTCGATATTTGAAAACAGATTTTTTTTCAGAAAATTCTTACTTTGTTGAGCTTTCGATGGGTATGTCGTCCGATTTTCAAACAGCTGTTGAAGAGGGAAGTACAATGGTACGTATAGGAACTTCAATTTTTGGAGAAAGATGAAACCTTAATTATTTCAAGTTGTTGATTATAAGCATTATAAAACCAAAATTATGAAATCTTTACTTTTAACAAGTTTATTATTTTTCTCGCTGATTTTAGGACTAAAAGCTCAGGAAACCGCCGAAGATACTTTGGTTTCAGGGTATTGTGTACGTGCTGATTTTGTCAGTCGATATGTTTGGCGCGGCTTACAATTTGGCGGAATGAGCGTTCAGCCGGTTTTGGAATATGGCAACGGCAATTTTTTTGTCGGCAGTTTTGGCTCCGTTTCATTTACCGGAACGCAAACCATGCAGGAAGCAGATTTATACGCCGGTTATGTGATAAAAGACTTATTCACTTTAACAGTATCCGATTATTTTTTTCCACTCGATTATCAAAATAATAATTATTTTGATTATAATAAAGACTCAACGAAGCATACTTTTGAGGGAGCTTTGCAATTCAACGGAACCAATAAATTCCCAATTTCGCTCAAAGTAGCGACATTCTTTTACGGCAATGATTTTCGGAATGCCGATGGAAAAATTGCTTATTCGACTTATGCCGAACTTCAATTCAACAAAAAAATTCGTAATGCCGAAATGTCGGTTTTTGCAGGAGTTGCCATTAACAAAAGTGATGGTCCGGTAGGATATTATGGAAATAAAGAATCTTTTGCTCTTGTAAATTCGGGACTTAAAATTCAACAACGCATCAATATCACCGAAAAATTTTCTTTGCCCATTTACAGTATTTTAACAGTAAATCCGACAGCAGAAAATATATGGCTGGTGTTTGGTATTTTATTATCAAAATAAAAGATATTGATTTTTAGACTTACATACATAAACAATATCATACAAACCATGAGGCTGTTCAAAA
>DYMH01000185.1 GCA_020721645.1 Draconibacterium orientale | reverse complement strand
CTTCTTTCATTCCTTCTTTCATTCCTTCTTTCATTCCTTCTTTCATTCCTTCTTTCATTCCTTCTTTTATTCCTTTACTCATTCCGTTTTTAAGACCTCTGTCTTCAGCGTCTTCGTAGAGTGCCTTTTCTGTCATAATACTGTCCCAGTATTTGTCATAACTTTCCAATTCAGCTTTACTGAAAGCCGATTCTTTGATATGGTCTAATGCTTCTTTTATTTCAGGATTTTGCAGAAGTTCTTGAGGAGCTTGATTCAGGTCTTCTTGTATTTCGGTCAAAAATCGCAACCAAAGCACTTGCATTTTTAAATCATTTCGATTTTGTGCTTTAAACTTAGGGAGTTCAATAAATACAAATTCCAAACCTTCTAATTGTTTTTCGGTATTTTCAATATTAACAATTTTATAATGGTGGTAATATTGTGTCAGCTCAGGAATAAAAATATCATTGACTAAACTAAGAGCATATACAGGTTGAAGACTGTTATATTGCTTCGCTTTATCCAATTGTTTTACATAAGCTTTTGAAGCATTGAAAACAATGCGATGTTTGAAGCTCTCGGTCCAAAACATTTGCATTTCCACAATAAACTGTCGCCCTTTGTTGTCTTTGCATCGAACATCGACAATTGTGTGTTTGAGAATAGGAATTTCGGGTACCAATTCGGCAGGTAAATATTCCAAACTCTCTATAACTTGGTCAGCAGCTAAGGGCAACAAAGCATTTAAAAAACTTTTAAGCAAATGAGGATGTTGCCCAAATATTTTTTTAAAAATTAAGTCGTTTTTAGGGTCTAAATATGTCATTCAAATTTGTTTTTGCAAAGATACTCAATTTTCAGTAAATTAAGAAATACTCCTTCGTAACTTTTTTCAAACCGTATTCATTTATCAGTTTCAAATCTTTGTTTTTAAAATAATTATAATTAAAATCGGGATTCCTAAAAGTGCTGTTATTGAATTTAGCGGAAGTGAACCTCCCTGAAACGGAATTTGAGTAATAATATCGCTGATAATCAACAATAAAGAACCGATTCCGGCAGTTGCGGGTATTAATATTTTATGGTCGGCAGTTTTGAAAACCATTGCCGCCAAATGGGGTATGATGACACCGATAAAACCAATCGGTCCGCAAAAAGCAGTAACACTGCCAGTTAACAATCCGGTTGAAAAAAAAATTATTAGTCGGGCGTTTTTCAAATTTAATCCCATACTTTGAGCATAGTTTTCGCCCAACAAAAGAACATTCAGCGATTTGGAGGATAAAAATGCGATGAAAAGTCCAATAAGGATTAACGGGATTAAAACGTTCAGTTGCGTATTGGTTACCCCACCGACACTTCCCATGGTCCAGAGAACGTATGCTTTTAGATTTTCGATATTGCCAAAATATTGCATCAAACTAATAAGTGCCGCAATTGCACTACCAAACAGAATACCGAGAATCAGAATCGTTAGAACATCTTTTACACGCAATGAAACGAAAAACAGAAGTAACAAAACGGCAGATGCCCCTATCCACGCCGAAAATGCTAATGCCCAATTTCCGAAATTTAGATTATGGAAACCCGGAATAAAAGATGAAAATCCGAGAACTAAAACTGCAACCCCTAAACCTGCTCCGGCACTGACACCCAAGACATCGGGTCCGGCAAGCGGATTGCGAAAAAGCGTTTGCATTTGCAAACCGGCAACCGAAAGTGCTGCACCGGCAAAAACAGAAGTCAGCATTCTGGGAATGCGAAACTGTGTCAAAATCGTAAAATTCTGAGACTGAATTTTATTATGTGCAAAAAACAGCTTAAAAATTTCTTCGATTGAAATTGATGTTGAGCCGAAAGCGATGTCGAGAAACGAAAATATCAAAATAAGCGAGAAAAGAAATATCCCGCGAAAAAGAAATTTACGATTCATCTACACAAAATAATATTCTGCGAAAAGCCAATATGCTGCTGCATAAACGACAATCAAGAAAATGAAAAATTTCAGTTCTTTTGCTTCCGACTCGTTTTCGGGAAGTCGGTCGTGCGGAATTTGAGTTTGTGTATTGTTGTCTAAAAATCTGTTGCTTTGTTGGTCTATCGGTATGTCGTTCATTTGTTTAATATTTTTTTCAGGTGAAAGAATCTTTTTTCGGCATCGGGTAAATTGGCATTGCTTTTTTCGGCTTTTTCTATAAATTCCTTGTATTTAGTGTAGGCATCACTTGTAATGCCTGCGTCTTCATTACATACAGCAATAAAATAAATTGCATTGACATCGCTTGTGTCTGATTTTAAGATATTTTCATAGATATCCAGAGCATTGGCGTATTTTTTTTGAGCAGAATATAAGTGAGCTAAATTGTAATTTGGCATCGTGTTGGAAGCATCGAGTTCGATGGCTTTAAGGTAATCGGTTTCAGCTAAATCGTATTTTTTTTGCGATTCGTATAAATATCCCCGATTGTTATATGCTAAGGCGTATCCGGGATATTGTTCTATGGTTCGATTGTAAAAATCAAGAGCTTCTGACTGTCTTCCTAATTTATTCAGACACATTCCGCTGTTGAGCAGGGCGTATTGGTCGTTGGGTTCTAATTTCAGATTTTTTTGATAATATTGATAGGCTTTCAGATAGTTTTGTTTTTCAAAATACATGCGAGCTGTTTGATAATATCCGTATGCGTAAGTTGAGTCGGCTTCAATGGTTTGCAAGGCAGATTGTAATGCTTCATCGTACTGTCCTTTGTTTTCTTGGCACAAGGATAAATTGTAGTACGAATATTTATCGAGCGGATTCAGTATAATTGCCTGCGAAAAGTCGGCAGTCGCTTTGTCGTAATCCTCCAAATTGTAATACGTAAAGCCTCTGTAAAAATAGGCTTCCTGATAATTTTGATTGAGATTGATTGCTTTTTCAAAATTTAGGACGGCATCTTGATTTTGTTCGGCATTTGTTTGGCATCGTCCCAAATAATAGTACATTTCGGCAGTCGGCGAAGGTTGCAATACCAAGTAATTGAATATTTCGCTTGCTTGGCTGTAATTGCCGGCAACAAAAGCATCGACACCTTCGGTATAAGTATAATCTGATGTGCTTATGGACTCGAAAGTTTGATTGAAAAGGCTGTCGAGATTCAATTTCAGGCTAAACATCTCATAACCTTTTTCCTTTCCTTTCGTGTAATACGCCGTAGCATAAGCCAAGAAAACGGTGGCAATAAAAAGAAGAAATTTTTTCATAAAGTGATGCGTTTGGTTTGTGTAAATTTATGAAATTTTTGGATAAAGTGTTTCAATATCACAATTTTTACCACGATATATTTTCACGTCGCACGGGCATGGTCATGCAACGGGCACCACCCCCGCCTCGCGAGAGTTCGGCACCATGAATTGTTACTACAACTTTTTCGTAATTAGACAAGTCGTCTTTACCTGCAATAATATCTTTGGCACGAACAACAGAAAACCCGGATTTACTTAACTCTTCAATCGTATGAACATTGCGTTCATAACCGATAATTTTCCCCGGAGCAAAAGCAAAGAAATTGGCTCCGCTGTGCCACTGCTCACGTTCTTGATTTTGCCGTTCAATTCCGCCGCAAAGTATTGGCTGTAAAGGCATTCCAAGTTTTTGCAGGGCTTCAATAATATTATTTTCTTCGGATATTGAAGTAATTTTGCCGTTATCCACTGTTAAATGAATGGTCGCATATTTGTTGGATTCTAATATCAAAGGCTTATATATCATGCACTTATCGAAATCCAAAAATGTAAAAACCATATCCAAATGAATAAACGATTCGGGCGATTGCGGCAATTGTTGAACAATGATATGGCGTGTTTGCTCGCGACTTTCAATTTTTCGGGCAATGTAATCAATTCCCTGAGAAGTAGTTCGTATGCCGGTTCCGATAAGCAAAATATCCTCACGGGCAACTAAAATGTCTCCGCCTTCCATCGAAATTAAAGAATCAAAATGGCGACTTAAATCCGGATTTGCGGTTCGAGCAATAAATTTGGGGTGAAAATCGAAAATTGATTCCATAATCAACGATTCTCGAATACGAACAGGGCTTGCCATGCGATTAATAAACACAGTATCCAAAACCGATGAAGAAGCATCGCGTGTAAAGAAAAAATTGTGAAGCGGCTCTAATTTAAAACGTTGTCGGCTCAAATAATCCGAAAGCGAATTGTTTTGAATCGGAACACCTTCGATAAGCAATTTTGCTAAATCTTCGGCATTTTGCTCTAAAAGATAGCTTTTAATATCTCTTACTTTGCTGTTTTCGATAACCCGTGAAATGAGAAATTTTTTAACTTCCGGTTCCGCCAAAGTTTCAGCTAATAAATCTTTAACCTGAAAAACTTTTGTTACTTTTTCCAAAACACCTCGAAATTGCTCATATTCAACACCTGCAACACTCAGATTGAGAATATCGCTGTACAATGCACGTTCGGCATTTTGAGGAGTCATATTTTCTACTTCCGGACCTGGCGTGTGCAATATAACACCTTCCAATTTGCCAATTTCCGAGCAAATTTGAATTTTCATCGGATTTTCGGATAATTTCATTTCTATTTTTTGATTGATTTTTTTATCTTTATTTTTTTCCATATCGTCGATTTTGAAAATGACGGAACGCTGATTTTTTAAGATGATTATGATTTTTTAATATTTTTTTTGCTTCATATTTAAATCTCCTGAAATTTAAAGAAAATGTTGAATATTCCATAATCACAAATACTCCAAACTGAATAATAAAAAAAAGTATTATTACAACAATAGCGATTGGGTTAAATTTTGAAAACAAGACAACTATAAGATAAAAAAATGCCATTAAAATAACATTTATTTTATTTATGCTGCACTTGTAAATTGCTGTTCTTTTGCCCAAAATATGTGTATTGACAATTTCGAAACTTGCTTTTGAAATTCCGTTCCAATTTCTTTCCTCCGCATTATAGACTTTGAAAAAGGAAAATCCTTTTTTTTCATTTGGAATTAAAATATCCTCATTTCTGCTTTTTCTATCAAATTCAATTTTATTTTTTTCGGTCTCAATAATTTTGCAACGAGAATAAGCAAAATCATTAAAAAACAAAGCCATTATTTTCTCATCGGAAATTGAATCAAATTCCGGCGATAATTTTTTCTTAAAAGTGATGTCGAAAGGAAACATTTTAATTGTTAATTGTTAATTGATAATTTTCAGTGTAAAACACCACAAATCCTGAGTCTTTCGTCTTCAATCTTAAATCTATTTCCAAATCCTTTGTTTATTTAATGCTGATTGATATTTACGAGCATTATTTTCGTGCTGTCTTGTGTTTGTTGCAAAATTGTGATAGCCCGAAAAATCTTCTTTGGCACACATAAAAAGATAATCGGTTTGCGTAAAATTTAAAACGGCTTTAATCGACGAAATTTCGGGAATCGTAATCGGTCCGGGCGGTAAACCAAGGTATTTGTAGGTATTATATGGCGATTCGATTTCTTTGTCGGCATTCAAAATTCGTTTTCGCGAAAAATCGC
>DYMH01000278.1 GCA_020721645.1 Draconibacterium orientale | reverse complement strand
ATCCCACCCATACGGACTGATTACGTGGGTGGGTGCTGCTTTCAGGTGGGCGATAGTGTTGATATTTTTAATTGTTTTTGGTTTCTTTTCTTTCTTTTTTTGTACCCGTGAAAGTTTCTTTTTAATCACTAAATACTCAAAACATGCAAACAACAAATGTTTCTCAAAATCGCCGATTGGCGCAAGTTCTTTTTTTTTCGTCCCAAGTCGGTCAGTCGGACAATGCCCCGTGTCCGACTACAAAACTCGCTCCCACATTGCATTTGACAGCAGGGCGACACGAAAAAGAAAAACCTCACACGCACGCACACACGAGGGAAAATATTCAAAAAGTAATACTACGAAGACTTAAACTATATAAAACTCCTGAAAAAGACTTTTTACAGGCTATTCCAATGGTCTTTGAACAGGTATATAACACCAAAGTAATTTTTCATAACAACGATTATGTAGATAGCATTTATCAGCATTATACCCCACAAGTAGCCGATATTTTTTTACAATGGGTAAAAACTTTTGCTTTAATGCGAAGTTCCTATCGTGAAAGTGCTTTTCAGGGCGTTATTTTCAGCGATGACAATGATTTTTTAAGTGCCTTTCAAATGATAAAAGCAAACGGAGCAAAGCCACGATTAAAGCCAAAAAACTATGAAAAAATAGTTTGGCAAGCCATACAAGAACATTTTCCAAAAGAGGAGTTTGAGAGAATAGTTTTAACACGTAAACTGATTATAAGTAGCTTTAGTATTGTAAAAGTATTAAACAATCTGACGGATAAAGGGATGCTGACTAAAAGAAAGAAACGGGGTTTTAGTTCACATTTTTATCAAGTAGTAACCCATTAAAAGACTATCACCATGAAAACACTGCCACAAGATATTTTTAATGATTTTGAGAATCCGCAAATTATTTGGGAAATATTTGGCGAGCTTTTAGATATTTTCGATGACGTAATTTTCACAGCACAACAGATAGCGAATGAAACAGGGCACAGTACAACGCTGATAAACAAAGTTGTTTATCGTTTAATCAAGCACAACGCCATAATACAAGTAAAAATCGACCATTGGGAAGTAAAACATTACAAGTTGAACAATGAATTTACAGGCTTTTAATTTTCATACTTTTCCGAAAAATCCGCATCAAAAAAATGCGGATTTTTTTATGTTCAGACAATACATCAAAC
>DYMH01000041.1:22697-25186 GCA_020721645.1 Draconibacterium orientale | reverse complement strand
GGAATTACATAATAGCACCTAATTTGTAACATTTATTTATTGACAATCCCTAAATCAATAATATTCAGCACCTTCAATGTGCCAATTCTGCCGACCATGCTTCGGCTTTTTCGGCAAACCAGGGTTTGATTTTCGACCAAGTGCTGCGAAAAAAATCGGAATCCCGATAGGCATTCAATCGTTCTTCGGAATCCCAAATACTGTACGAAAAAAATATTTCGGGTTTGTTGATATCTCTCAGAACTTTAACGGATTGGCAACCCGGAAAACTTTGAATTTTTTCGGTAATTCCGGTATAAAATTCTTTAAAATCTTCGCTTTTTTCTTTGGCGAAAGTGAGTTTAACAATACGATTAATCATAGAAATTGATTCTGATTTGTGTTTGATATGTAAAATTTAGCATTTCGGCAAGTTTGCCGCGTACAATTGCAATTTCGAGCAATCCGAGCGAATTAAATATTGCAGCAAGTTCGCCGGGCTCTGTATCCGAGTATTTTTGTGTTATTCGGGAAAGGCTGTTGCGATTGCTGCCTATAAATATTTTAAATGACCGCCCGCGACCGATTCTTTCAATGTCTTCGCATAAAATATTAATCATTACATTCTTATAACTATCAATATAAATCACCTTTCCCAATATCATGGATTCTTCAAATACCGGAGAAGCCGCAAATTTACGATTATAATTTGCAAGATCAACACCCATTTCTTCTAAGTTATGGTTGGATTCAATTAATTTGTGGGCTATTTCGACAAAACGTAAAAGTGCAGGTTGTGCAGAATTATTTTCTGAATCAACTTTTATTATTTTTTCAGGTTGTTCATCGAAAATCAATCCAAAAACTCCGTTGTCGGCTGCAATAAAATAGTGATTTTGATATTTTGCAATCAGATGTTCGTGATTTTCGTATGCTTCACAATCTACGCCAATCAAATGAATAGTGCCCTCCGGAAAATGCCGAAAACTGTGTTTGATGATAAATCCGGTTTCGGTCAAATTAAACGCATCAATATTATGAGCAATATCAAGCACAACACTTTCGGGACAGTCTCTCAAAATCTGTCCTTTGACGCGTGCCAAGAAAAAATCGTTTTGATTTCTGTCGCTCGTTAATGTGATGATAGTTTTCAATGAATGAATTTGAAAATGTGGAAATGAGGAAATTTGGGAATGTGAAAATTACCCGAACTTCTGTGTATTTCGTGGTTATAATAATTTAAATTTAATTTTTTTAAATGTATTGCAAAAAAATACATATATCAAATTGAAAAATAAATAACCGAAAGTAAAACGAAATATAAACAAAATAGTGTTATTTTGCATTTACAAAATTAGATATTTTAAAGAATAAAAATGACAGAAAAAGAAATATATCTCGAATCGGTTTCATTGATTGATTTTTATGGCGTGAACGATGTAAAAGCAAATAAATTAAAGCATCTGTTTCCAAAATTAAAAATCATTACCCGAGGCGATTACATAAAAGTGATGGGTGCCGAGGAAGAAATTTCGGAATTTGAAAGATTGATACGTGAAATGTTAGCACATTTGACAAAATACAACAACCTGTCGGAAGAAGATATCGACAACATGTTGAAATCAAATGTTTTAAGTAATGGAAATTCTGAAATTGCCGACAAAGATGTCATTATTTTTGGAAACAACGGGAAACCTGTAAAACCCAAAACGCCTAATCAAAAGAAAATGGTGAAAATGTACGATGAAAATGATATGATTTTTGCCGTAGGTCCTGCCGGAACCGGAAAAACATATTTAGCCATCGCATTAGCCGTGAGAGCTCTGAAAAACAAGGAAGTTCAACGCATCATTCTCAGTCGCCCTGCTGTAGAAGCCGGCGAACGTCTTGGATTTTTGCCCGGTGATTTGAAAGAAAAACTCGACCCCTATTTGCAAGCCCTCTACGATGCCATGCACGACATGATGCCGGGCAGAAAACTCAACGATTACATCGAACAAGGTGTTGTTCAAATTGCTCCGCTTGCCTTTATGCGCGGGCGAACGCTTGCCAATGCCGTTGTAATTTTGGACGAAGGACAGAATGCTACCGTAAACCAAATGAAAATGTTTCTGACACGCATGGGAAACAATTCAAAATTCATCATCACCGGCGATATTACTCAAATTGATTTGCCTTTCAAAGACAATTCAGGCTTGCTGAAAGCCGATAAAATTTTGCAAAACATTCCCGGTATCGGTTTCGCTTATTTTGATAAACATGATATTGTTCGACATCGTTTGGTAACGCCAATTGTAGAAGCTTTTGAGAAAGATTTATAATGTAAAAAAGTCTTTTCAATTTTCAGATAAAAAACAAAACCACGCCGCCCACACTGATTAAAGCTCCGATAATTTCTTTGGTACTGACTTTTTGCTTATAAATGAAAATTGCAGGTAATATAATAAGAATCGGAACAATAGACATTAGCGTTGCCGCAATCCCCGTACTTGTGTGCTGAATGGCAATCA
>DYMH01000041.1:0-22597 GCA_020721645.1 Draconibacterium orientale | reverse complement strand
ACAATAGACATTAGCGTTGCCGCAATCCCCGTACTTGTGTGCTGAATGGCAATCAATGAAAACGAAACGCCCAAAAACGGTCCGAAAAATGAACCAATGCTAATAGCAGTCATGGCTTTTTTATTACGAACCGCATTTCCAAGATTTTTCCAACGATTCAACACAGCTATCAGAACCAAAAATCCAATGATACCCGCAATTACACGTATTTGTGTGGCGGCAAACGGGTTGTAATCTCGCATACCTAATTTGCTCAAAACCAAACCTCCGGCTTGCCCTACAGTTCCCAGAAAAGCATAAAACAAGCCTTTTATCGGAAAACTGAGTTTCATCTTTTTTTCGCCGTTGGGTCTGCTCCAAATTGTTAAAGCGATACCGGAAACAACGAACACCATTCCCAAAATGCTCAACAGACTCATGTTTTCGTTTAAAACCAACCAACCCAAAACAGCAGCCATTGGTGGTGCCAAAGTCATTACCAACATCGAAATTCGTGAAGTGATAATAGGATAGGAGGCAAATAAAAATAAATCGCCCAACACAAAACCCACAAGCCCCGAAATCAACAACCAAAACCACGCATGAAAATCGGCATCGAACGGAAAAATCATTCCTCGGTTAAAATATGCCATAATGCTCAGAAATACAAAACCAAGCAGCAAGCGGATTAAATTAACCGAAATTGTACCAACCCGAATGGTGGCTCGCTCGAATGCCAAGGCAGAAACGGTCCAAAAAGCAGCTGTTAAAAGCCCGGCAATTTCGCCGTAATACAACTCAATCATTTTTTTTAATTTTTGCCAAAAGTAATGGTTTCTGATATCAACTTTGAGAAAAAGACATTATTTTTTGCGATACTTTAATTATTTACGATTTGCAAAAAATAATTTTAAAAAGTTTGTATATTTGTACTAATGAAATGTAAAGGTTATATTTACAAAAAACACGCCCTCGAAAGAATGATAAGCAGAAACATTTCTTTTGAAGAAGTCGAAAAAGCCATAAACGAGGGTGAAATCATAAAGGATTATCCCGACGATAAACCTTTTAAAAGTTGCTTAATTTTAGCAATTGTAAACAAAAAACCTTTGCATATTGTTGTTTCACAAGATAATGAAGGAAACTGTTTTGTTATTTCAACTTACGAACCTGACAAAGAAATTTGGGATAAGGATTTTAAAACCAATAAGAAATAATTATGAAATGTCCGATTTGCAAAGAAGGCACTATGAAAAACGGAAAATCAACATTAACCGTTGAACGTAAAAGTGCTCTAATTTTTTTTAAACAAGTACCGGCATTAGTCTGTAATAATTGCGGAGAAACTTTTTTTTCAAGCGATGTTTCAAAGCAAGTATATAAAATTGCAGAAGAGGCATTCAATAAAGGTACCGAATTAGAAGTTATTAAAATGAAAAAAATAGCTTAAAAATCGTAGTCTATTTTTCGAAAATCGACACTCTTAAAATTTATAATCCTTTTAAAAATATTGATACGTAAAACAATACGTAACTTTTTTCTCCAATATCAAATCCCATGCCTATCACAGAAACAAATTTCAATTTCTCAAATCAAACATCAGTTTATCACGGCAAAGTACGAGATGTTTACACAATTGCCGACAAATACTTGGTCATGATAGCCAGCGACCGCATATCTGCTTTCGATGTCGTTCTGCCCAAAGGTATTCCTTACAAAGGGCAGGTTTTAAACCAAATAGCATCGAAATTTCTCGATGCCACAGCCGATATCGTCCCCAATTGGAAAATCTCTTCGCCGGACCCTGTTGTTACAATCGGCAGAAAATGCGACGTATTTCCGCTCGAAATGATCATTCGAGCCTATCTCACCGGAAGTGCTTGGCGAACTTATAAAGCCGGTTCCCGCCAAGTATGCGGCGTTGCCGTTCCGGAAGACATGAAAGAACATCAACGTTTTGCCAAACCAATCATCACCCCAACCACCAAAGCCGCCGAAGGGCACGATGAAGACATATCAAAAGAAGAAATTATCGCCAAAGGCATCATTTCAAAAGAAGATTACGAAATGATAGAAAAATATACTTTTGCTCTTTTTGAACGAGGGACCAAAATCGCCGCAGAAAAAGGCTTGCTGCTCGTGGACACGAAATACGAATTTGGAAAAGCAGGTGGAAAAATCTATTTAATCGACGAAATTCACACGCCCGATTCTTCGCGCTATTTTTATGCCGAAGGGTACGAAGCACGTTTTGCAAAGGGCGAAAATCAACGTCAGTTATCCAAAGAATTTGTTCGCGAATGGTTGATGGATAATGGGTTTCAAGGCAAAGACGGGCAAAACGTTCCGGAAATGAGCGACGAATTTGTGAATCAAATTTCGGATCGTTATATCGAACTTTTTGAGCAGATTACGGGCGAACGATTTGTGAAAATCGTTTCTGAAAATCCGACAGAAAGAATTGAAAAAAATGTGAAGAAAGCTCTGAAAAATTTAGGATAAAATCTTAAAATTTCTAAACACTACTGTCGATTTTTTCGCTCTTTTGGACAATCTCATAAAAAAATTAAGAAAACGAAATTGTCCTTTCAATTTCACATTTGTTGTTTGTGCCAATTTTAAAAATAATGTGTTCGGATTTTCGTTTGGGCACAATTCGCCGTGTGCCTGCAAAATAGTGGATATTTCCATTTTACTCAATTTCAGAAGACTATCTTTCATCTTTTCGGGAAAAACTACCGGAAAAGGTAAAAGACATTTTCCGTTGATATGAACCACAGTATCAGCAATGTAGAGTATTTTAGTTTGAAGGTGATACAGACAAATATCGTGGTCGGTATGCCCCGGAGTATGAATTATCGACCATTCGTAAAAAAAAGGCAAAACATTACCTTCGAATAAACGATAATTTGGTTTCAGAAAACGCGGATACCACATTCTGAGCCACGGTTTGTGTGTCTTCAGAACCACAAGCCACGAAAGAGAGCAGTCCGCCAGATGCTGAAAAAAACCTCCAAATCCGTTGTACCATTTGTCAGCATCATTGAAAGCTGCTATGGGAACAGCATATTTGCGGCGTAAAATCGGAGCTGCTCCCGCATGGTCCGGGTGCATATGTGTCGAAACTATCAATTTTAAATCGGAAATGGGTCGCTTCAAGACATCACGAAAAAACAATTCCACTTTTTCCACATCGCTTCGGCAGCCTCCGTCGAGCATCAATACACGGTCGCTGTATTCGGCAAAATAAATTTTTTGAATCTGCCCATCGATACTATGAATTTTCATTTCCGACATAAATACAAATTTATTATTTTATTGGAGTAAATTAATTTTTGTACTTGAAATTATTCAATTCCGACACAATTATTCAAATTATCTTTGTATTTTTGCTATGAATAAATAAAAGAAATGTATATGAAAATTCTAAAGAAACTCGCTTTTTTTACGTGTCTGCCCATGATGACATTGCTCTATAATTGTCATTCGTCCAACGAACAAACCGATGATTCAAAAGATTCTTCGGAATTGGTGAATATCGACCTTAAACAAGCCTCTCAAATTATATTTTCACTGCCTGCCCCGGTTGATATTGCTTCAGCACTTGTAGACCACCCGGACAGTAAATTTAATCGAGACATTTTGAATCCATCGGAAAATATGGCAAAATATACCACAAACCGAAGTATCGCTTTAAATATCGGAATCTATTCCACAGATTTGAGTTATGCCGGATTTTTTGAACAAAAACAAATCACTCATGATTATTTGGTTGTAACAAAAAAAATGGCTGAAAATATTGGAATTATCAATTCAATTGATGAAGAAAGTCTTAAAAAATTAATTTCACCAAATATCGATAAAGTTGCGATGCAAAAAATTATTTCCGAATCCTTTATGAATACCGATGCGTATTTGATGGAAAACGGGCGATCGGAAATAATGACCATGATTTTGATTGGCGGCTGGATAGAAGCACAATATCTTGCAACTAATTTAACAAAAAGTTCTTTAACCGAAAATCCCGAATTGGTTCAACGTATTATGGAACAAGGTCTAACTTTGGAGTTGATGTTGAATTTTTTTGCTCAGGATATGAAAAATGAACAAATCAACTCATTGAAAAAAGATTTAACAGAAATTAAAAATTCTTACGATAAGTTGAATCAAGAAATGAGCCCAAAAAACTATACAGATTTTTGTACAATTATTAAAAAAGTGCGAACATCTTACACCGCATAAACGTAGAATCAATAGGAAACCGAAATCAAAAATCATACAAAAATTAAATATATGAAGCTCATACAATTTGCTATTATATTCACATCAATAAGTTTTATGTCTATTTTTACCGCAAATTCACAATGCATTGATTTTGCAAAAGAAGATGGATTTTTGAAATTAGATACTGCTCTATACATTCCCGATGGTAGATTAAATGCAATTCCGCTCAGCGAAGGTGACAATTTAGACGTTTACAAGCCCTTTTTTAGAGGGCGACAATATCGGGTAGTGGTGGTGGGAGCCGCAAATTTGCCAAAAGTTAATTTTAAAGTTGCAAATTTTCAGAAACAAGTAATATTCGACAGTAAAAAATCGGGCAATGATTCGTGGGAATTTGTGTCTGACAAAAATCAAAATCTCATCATTTCTGTTGATATTCCCGCTGCCGAATCGGGAACACCCAAAACAGGTTGTATTGCCGTTTTAATCGGATTTAAACAACAATAAAAAAAAGACCCTTAATTGGGTCTTTTTTTATTAATTTAAAAATATCATTTCAACACGCCGGTTCACAGCTCTGCCTTTCTCTGAGCCGTTTGTTGTCAAAGGCATGGTTTGTCCGAAACCTTTTGCCGATAATCGGGCAGGGGAAATGCCTTTGTTGACTAAAAATTTTTTCACACTGTTTGCCCTGTTTTGAGATAATTCGATATTGTGTTCGGGTGTTCCTACATTGTCGGTATGACCCCGAATTTCGATGCGTTTTTCGGAATTTTCGTTCAAAAATTCTGCTAAGGTTGATAGTTCAACTGATGCAATATCATTTAATTCATAAGAATCAAACTCGAAATTGACATTGTTGAGTCGGAAAGGAACATTTTTTGCTATTTTTTTTACTTTAAAAACTTTTATCGTAGGCGGAATGTATTCTTTTTTAAGGGGGTCGATAAAAAGAGATTTATAAAAATATCCTTTTTTTTGAGCCGTAAAAATATATTTTTCGTCCAATTCAACCGGAAGTGAAACAGCATAGTCGCCCGAATTGTTATCGACCAAACCAAAGGTACTTTTTTTAGATTTTACGCCTGTTATTTTTACATTAACCTGCGACAACGAATCGCCGTCTTCGCCAATAATTTTTCCTTTTACCAGCAAAACTTGATTTGGTTTTGCAGCTTCCGGCAGAGCATTTGAAAAAATATCCCAATTGGTCTTTGCCCCCGGCATGTTCGATGAAAAATAAATCCGTTCTCCGTCAGTACTCACAACAAAGCCAAGTTCATCATTTTCGGTATTAATTGGATATCCAATGTTTTTAGGTTTCGACCAGCCTTTTATCTCATCGTATCGCGAAACAAAAATATCAAATCCTCCCATTCCAAAATGCCCGTTGGAAGCGAAGTACAGCGTTTTTCCATCGGGGTGAATAAAAGGTGTTTTATCATCGCCGGAAGTATTAATTGGTACTCCCATATTTTCTGCTTTTTTCCATATTCCGTTGGCATTTCGTTCGGCACGAAATAGGTCCATTCCACCGACTCCTCCCGGTTTTGCGGCTGCAAAATACAAAAATTTACCGTCTGCCGTAATGCTCGGTTGCCCTTCAAAAGCCATATTATCGTTGATTTCGTTACACAACCGAGTGAGGACACCCCAAACATTTTTGTCTTTTTCGCAAAAATAGATGTCGCAATTTTTGTACGATTGATGCGTGCCTTTTTCAATGCCGCAAACCGTAAGAAACAATTGTCGATTATCAACTGTAACCGAGGCTCCGCCCATATTTCGTCCATCGTTGAACGGTAAAGGCATCGGTTCGCCAACAGTAAATATTTCTTTTTGGTCATCTTTACTGCTCGTTCGATGAGCGAGGGTCAGTAATTCTTTGAATTCGTCCTTATTTGTGAGTGAATTGATTTTTCGGGTAAAAAACATATTCTCGGCATCGGGCGATATAAAAGGCAGATATTCATCGTTTTGAGTGCTGATATTTGATAATTTTATGGGCTTATACGCAACGGGATTTTCAATTAATAAAAGATACTCATTTGTATTTTTTAGTAAATTTTCGATTTCAAATTTTTCTTTTTCTTTATTCGTACTTGCAATAAACAATTCAGCATTATTTTTGCTTTCTCTGTATTTTTTTGTTTTATAATGAATTTTTGACAAATAATAGTACGACAAATAGGAGTGATATTGCTGACATAAACCCGTAACTTTTATAAAGTATTTACTGCTGTTGGCAAATAATTGGGCAGTTTCCGATGCTTCTTTATTTGCATCGGACGATTTTACGGCTTCATCAAAATATAATAATGCCAAAGAGAAATAGGCATCGGTATAAAATGGTGAAATTTTTATGGTTTGAAGCAACAATTCTTCGGCTGTTTTAGGGCTGTATTCAATCTTTTTAACGGCATTGTTGTACATTTCCACGGCTTTCGGATTGTTTGCCTGACGACAATTTTCTTCCTGAGCCTGTAAAAGTGAACCGAAAAATAAAAAAATCAGCAACGAAAGAACTGCGATTTTGCTATTCTGCGAATGAAACGCAATTTTTAAATTTTGCATATTGGCATTCATCTTTTTGTTTTTTGACGAAAAAAAACAGAAGTTACAGTGCAACTTCTGTTTCCTATGATATTAAACTTTATCTGCTTCTGCTTGGGCATTTTTATTGATCTGTTCTGCTTCTTTACGTGCTTTTTCAACAATTTTTTCCGACTCTTCTTTTGCTTTTTGATTCAGTTGGTCGGCTTTAATTTTAGCTTCATCTTCCAATTTTTTGGCACTGATTTGAGCTGCTTTTTTTGCAATCGGATTTTTGGCTTGGGCAATCAGTTTTTGACCTTGATTGTGAGCTTCGTCTATTAATTTTTGTCCACCGGTTTGAGCTTGCGTTCTGAGATTTTGAGCTTGTTTTTCAGCTTCGGCAATCAACGCATCGGCTTTCTTTTTTGCTGCATCGAGTATGGCTTTTGCTTTTTCTTTAACGTTTTCTTTTACTTCTTCAATTTTTTCTTTCACTTCTTCTTTGATACCTTCGGTGAGATTGCTCGAAAACTTTTCAATCTTCGGGTCATCGGTTGTTCCGCCTACAATAGCAAAAATTTTAACATTTTCTGTCAATTGATTTGTCGGTAATTTCGACACTAATTTGTTTGCTGCATCTTTCGGAACATCGAAACCTAAATTAAATTTAATGGTTTTATCCATATTTTGCATTCCTTCGGCACTGAAATCGGTTCCTGCAACTTTTAGATTTGTGGGTTCGAGAACCAAATTACCATCGGTAATCGAAAATTTAAGGTCGATACTTTTAAGGCTTGGATTGCGAAATTTTTCTTGTTTTGAGGCATCGGCTAATTTGCCAAACAGTTTATTGTTTTTCATGCCGATGTTGTCCGACAACAAGCGACCTTTGCTATTGAGTGTGTTGAAAACAGGCATCATCTCAATATCCAGAATAGTGTTTAGGCTCAATGAGGCTGATATTTTGCCGGTGCAATTTTCGGCAATCGGTGCCATTTGTTTTATTGTATTGAAAGCTGTGTAAACAGCAGGAATATCGAAACGTGAAATATCCAACAAAAATTCGGCTTTTGGTTTATCAATAATTTTAGTATCAAAGGAGCCGGTCATGCTCATCGCCCCTTGTAATAAGTTCATTTTCAGATTATCCATCGACATTTTACTGTCTTTTATAACGATTTTTCCGTCCGTTTCGGTGATTTCTATTTTATCGTAAAGCATTTTTTTGATTCCGGCATTCAGCGTAAAATCGATATTCGACGGAATTTCAATCCATTCCGAAGCTGTTTCGGGGGCAGCAGTGGTAGCAGTTTCGGTATCATCGCCCATCATTTCGTTCAAATCCAGAAAATTTGCATTGAAATTGAAAACGCCCGAAAGTAATTCATCTTTAAACACATAAGCCACAATATTGTTGATTTTCCCGTTCATGTGCAGGTCGCTTTTTCCGTAGTTGCAATCGAATTTTGATAAATCGACAAATTGCGGCGAAAAACTCATGGCAGCTTCTGTAACAGTAACAGGCGGCATACCTTTTGCGATGTATTTGAGATTTGTTAAACCCAAAGTTCCGTTTGCCTTAAATTTGTCGTAACGTTCGTTGTCGATATCCGACATATTGCCTGCAAATTCGAGATTTGCTGCTATCAATCCCGAAATATCGGTATCTGCAAGCGGGTAAATGTCTTTAACGGAATTTAAGTCGATTTTACCGTTTATTTTGCCCGACATGGCAATATCGGCAGCCGTCATTTTGATAAACATCACAGCATCGAATGGATTTCCTGCCATTTCCAAGTGTCCGCTTTTCAAATCAACCGTCATGTTTTCGCCCGTGCCTTCTTCGGCATCTACTTTAAGTTTTATGTTGATATTTTCGACAGATTTCGGAAGTTCGGGGTATTGAAAACGTGCTTTTTCAACAATGAGGTTGATTCCAAAAGCAGGCATGTTCACGGCGTTGTATGTTCCTTTGGCGTAGCCGTCGAACTCAAATTTTCCTGATGTTTTAATTCCGTCGAAATCTTTCATATAAATTGCCGGAATCAAGGATAATACACTTTTAAATTCGGTTTTCGTGGTTTTAAAAATCACATCGGTAACGATATTCGTATCGGGCATTGCCACGCTGCCGCTGAATCCGAGAACTATTTCGTTGAGCGAAAATTCGTTTTCTTTGAATGTGTATTTTGAATTTTTTAAATCGGCTTCGATCGTGGACACAAATCCGATACGGGCTTTATTTAAGTATTTAACGCCTCCTGTTTCTACCGTCAGTCGCTCGATGGCTGATTTGATATCGAGATTTGTTAAATCCCGGGTCATATCGCCTTTGAGTTTAAAATTGAAGTTTTCGATTTGTGCATTCAAATCGCTGCTTTTATCATCGTAAACAATATCGGCATCAATAATATGAAATTTTTTCAGTTTGATATTAAATTTTGTTGCGGCAGTGTCGCTTTGGTCGGCAGGTGCGGCAGTTGTATCTGTTTTGGCGATATCGTAGTTGGCAAGTCCGCTTTTGAGTACTTTAACTTTGATATTTGGTTCTTCGAGTACAATTGAATTTATTTTGATTTGCTCGCCATTAATAACGCTCATCAAATTCAATCCGGCTGAAAATGATTTCAAATGAATGAGTGTATCGTTTTGAAATGAGTCGATACCAACCAAAGTCATATCTTCTAATTCGACAGTGAGGTTTGGGAAATGCCGAATGAGTGAGAGGCTGAAATCGGTATAACTGAATTTTGCATTCAGATTATTGTTCACTTGTTGTGAAATCATTTCTTTAATTTTTCCTTTAAACAAAAAAGGAAGTAAGATGAGAATCAGAACAATGGCAAGAAGACTTATTCCTGTGATTTTAAGAGCTTTTTTCATTTTTTTCTGTTTTAATTTAACAGACAAATATACAAAATTAGGACTGACTTAATCGAATATTCAACGAAATATACGGTATTTTTATCATAATTTTTTTTGCCTAAAAGAGAAGAAATTTGAAAAAAGAGTTTTGAATAAAGAAAAATTATGTAAATTTGCAGCCTGAAAAAGATTCCGTAGCATAATTGGATAGTGCATCTGACTACGAATCAGAAGGTTGGGGGTTCGAATCCCTTCGGGATCACAGAATTATACAAAAAAGACTTGTAATCATTTGATTTACAAGTCTTTTTTTATGTGTACAACATCCGTTAATTCTATATTAGTCAGTGTCTTTGTTATTTCTTCTTACTTTACAGATATATCGTGCAATTGTAAACCTTCAACTCTCGGGATTGGTATATCGATAAAAAAATGGACCACGTTTGAAGGTTCTTGTTATCTTGTAAAGTTGATAATACGTGATTAAATTACTCAGAAATAAAATCAAAAAACTTTACAGAACAACAAGCTGAGTGTAAATACCTATTATGATCAATATTATTTTTTTGCGTTAAAACACTCTGAATTTCACTTCAAATCGGATATACATTTGTTTCATAAATATTTCAAAATCCATTTTAAGAAATACGAAAATGAAATTCATTCAAAAATCACTAAACAACAAGCTAAGTTTAATTACCTACATTACAAAATACGGTTCATTTCCGTGAAAATACTCTAAATATCATTTCCAATCAGTCTTACATTTGTTCTATAAATATCAAACATAAAATCTAAAAAATATAACGAAATCAAAAACACAAAAAAAATTAAAACAGGGGAACAGCATAACGAACCGCTTTGTTAAAGTTATAAGATAACCGACAACATTGTGAAATATGCAAAAGTAAATTTCTATTCAATTACAATTTTAAACAAACTGCCATGAAAAAATTAATCGCATTATTCGTAGCTGTCGTTATGATAGCAGGTTTCACAGTAGTATCGGCACAAAATTCTGAAAACACGCTTGCCGGTGCAAAAATCGTAAAAGCCATCAGTATCACAGAAACATCGGCTTTGCATTTCGGAACAATGACTATTCCGACCGCAGCCGACACAGTTTTCCTTACAACACTCGGAGTTCGCAGCTGCCCCGGCGACGGAATTTCAATTACTCTTTTAGCTCAGCTTCCTCATTCTTCGAACGCTGCATACACCGTATCAGGTTCTGCTGATGCTGCTTACGCTATTGTATTACCGGAAGATGGTGATGTAACAATATCCAACGGTGCAGGCGGAACAATGAAAGTTGATGCATTCGTTGCTCGTACAACTTCTGCGGGTGCCGATGGATTAACAGGTATTCTTGACGGTTCCGGTGCAGATGCATTCAGTGTCGGTGCAAAATTAATCTTAATTAGTGCTCAGGCATTTGGGGTTTATTCAGGAAATTTTGATGTAACAATTAATTATAACTAAACCTTAATTGTGAATCAGAAAAAGAGGGAAAGCCAACGTTTGTGCTTAACCTTCTCTTTCTTTTTTATCAAGAAATTATTTTCCGAAATACTCGGTCGGACTCTAAAAATAGACACAATGAAAACAAAAATATTCCTTATACTGCTTTGCTTTTTTGGCTTAGTTATTCAAACCAGAGCACAAGGCGACTTGCTGATAACCCCTACGCGGGTTGTGTTTGAAGGCAATAAGCAAAAAGAAGAACTCAATATTGTGAACACAGGAAAAGACACAGCCGTTTATTCAATATCTTTTGTTCAATTCAATATGAAAGAAGACGGAAGTTTTACTGCGATTGAGAAACCTGATTCCGGTCAAATGTTTGCCGACCCGTATTTACGCATATTTCCGCGTAAAGTTACCTTAGCTCCGCGCGAACCGCAAGTCGTTGTTCTGCAATTTCGACGAAAGGCTGATATGGCTGACGGCGAATATCGTTCTCATTTATATTTCAGAGCCGAGAAAAAAAACGAAGCACTCGGAATGGAAAATAATGCCACAGACACAACACGATTTCAAATTCGATTGACACCGATTTACGGAATCAGTATTCCGATTATTATCAGAACAGGTGCGGTTGATGTTAAATCGACCTTAACCGATTTGAAATTTGAAAAACACGATAATACGGATTTCCTACAACTTTGCATCAACAGAACCGGTAATATCTCGGTTTACGGCGATATTTTGGTGCAATATATACCCACAGAAGGAAAACCCGTTGATGTAGGAGCTATGAAAGGTGTTGGGGTTTATACAAATATCAACAAAAGAAACATAGCTGTGAAATTGAATTTTAAAGGTCTGATATTTAAAAACGGCAAATTAAAAGTGCAATATGTTTGTAATAATGATAATAAGCGTTTTGTATATGCGGAAGAAGAAGTGGAAATTCGATGATAAAAAATCGGAACCAAAAAGCAGAAAGTTGAAAATTATATGCCATGAAAACATTCAAAGCTGATTGCCTGATTTTTAAAATTACTTGCTTTTACGCATTAATGTTTTGTTGTTTAAATATTTCTCTTGCACAGCCGGATTTGCCCCAAAAATCGTTGACGGTAAACGCCACACAGTCGATAAATTTTGGTACATTTTGCGTAACTGGAAGCGATGGCGGAACGGTAACTGTTGGATATGACGGAAGCCGAACATCTACGGGTAATATTATACTTTTAGCTATTGCACCATACGCACAACCGGCGGTTTTCGAAATAAAATTGTGTCACGGACGCAATGTCATCATCACTTTCGATGCAACAACAACTCTTTCGGTAAGCAATGGCGGTTCACTCACACTTGATATCGGACCAACGGAAAAAGGAATCAACGGTTCAAGTTTTATCACAAACAACGATTGCGATTTCATTACTCCATTACGTGTGGGCGGTACGCTTCACATTCCGGGAACAGCAATTCCGGGAACATATTCGGGCAGTTTCGGAATTACATTTAATCAAGAATAAAAAATGAAAACTTCCAATGACATCGGCAGCGTATCAAAAGACTGTATGTTCATTGTACAATTTATGTTTTCGTTCAAAAGTTTGATTTTTATTTTGATTTTGAGTTTCGTTCTACAATCCCAAATCAAAGCACAAGATATTGTAATTCCGGACAACGATGTTCCGACTTTGGTTTTTGATGAATTTCCGATTATTGTTTCGGTTGAAGGTTTCGGCGAGTTCAATATCGATGTGATATACACCGATAATGATTTGTTGTTTGTTGATGTTCAGGATTTATTTTATCATTTGGGCATTCCGTGTTTTGCATCGCAACGTAAGGACAGTTTGCAGGGGTTTTTGGATAACGAAAGTCGTACATATCTTATCGACTTAAATTCGGAACGCATCATTGTTGAAGATAAAATATTCAATGCCCAAAACCGAATGGTAAAAGAAATGGGCTCTATATATTTGGAATCGACTGTATTTTCCAAAGTATTTGGCATTGTATTAACATTCAATTATCGTTCGCTTTCCGTTGTTTTGAAATCGAATTTTGAACTGCCGATTATCAAACAACAACGCTTGGAAAAAATGCGGAAAAATGTTTTAAAGTTGAAGGGCGAAGAGACCGTAGATACCATATTAAAAAGAAATTATCATGTTTTTAAATTCGGAATGATCGATTGGTCGATTATTTCGGCTCAGACATGGAATAAAACAACCGACACTCATTTTGGTTTGGGTATCGGCACCGAATTACTTTACGGCGAAGCCGATATTTCGGCAGAATATTCCGACAGGCAAAAATTTAATTCGCACCAACTTCATTATTTATGGCATTGGGTCGATAACGATAAATCCATCATCAAACAAGCACAAATAGGACAAATTTCAACTCAAACCATTTCATCTGTAAATTCTCCGGTTTTGGGTTTCATTGTCAGAAATTCTCCAACAACAGTCAGAAAGGCAACAGGATATTATTTTATCAACGATTTCACGGAACCAAATTGGACAGTTGAACTCTATATCAACAATATCATGGTTGATTATACAAAAGCAGATGCTTCGGGCTTGTATGTGTTTAAAGTGCCTATTGTTTATGGTTACTCAATATTAACACTGAAATTTTACGGTACACAGGGTGAAGAAAGAACGGAAGAACGAACCGTAAATGTTCCGTACACAGTAATGCCGACCAATGAATTTGAATACGGCATTTCGGCAGGAATTGTTCAGGACGGAATTTATACTCGTTTTGGGAAGGGCGAATTTAATTATGGAATCAATCGAACTTTAACAATAGGAGGCGGTGCCGAATATTTATCGTCAATTCCGGGAAGCGATTTTATTCCGTTTGCCAAAGCCACTTTGCAACCGTTCAGTAAATTGACACTGAACGGCGAATTTGCTTACGGTGTGAAATCGGAAAGCAATCTGATTTATTATTTCCGAAGAAATTCATTATTGGAAATCGGTTTTACTAAATATACCAAAGGACAACGTGCTGTTAATTTTCATGCCCTTGAAGAGCGTAAATTGAAAGTGTCGATACCATTCAAATTTCAAAAAATTGTCGGATTTGTCAAAGCAGATTACTCTCAAAATGTATATCAAGAATTTAATTTCAATCAAAGCAATTTAACGCTTTCATCTTATTATAAACAATTCAGTGTCAATGTTTCATTTCAAATGAATTGGATTGATAAATTTTCGTCTTTTTCAACGTGTAATTTTGCAATGTCGTACCGTTTGAAAAAAGCATTTACCATGCGACCCGCAATGCAATACAATGTTGGCGAAAACAAATTGATTTCGTGTAAACTGACTGTCGAGAAAGGCTTTCAGAAAGGAAATTTAGCAATTACGTTTGAACGAAATATTTTATACAAAACAAATGTAATAGGTTTAAGCCTTAAATACGAATTGCCTTATGCCGAAACCAATATCGCCTCGGTTTATAGTAAAAACAGCTCCTGTATTTCGGAAAGTGCAAGAGGTAGTTTTGCATTTGGAGGTGGAAATAATTATATCTGTGCCGAAAAAAATTCTTCGGTCGGAAAAGGCGGAATATTAATTTATCCGTTTCTTGATTTGAATGAAAACGGCATTTTCGACGACGATGAACATCTTGTAAAATTGACTTCGGTCAAAATCTTGGGCGGAAAAGTTCTTTTTAATCAAACCGATTCCATTGTGCGAATCTCGAATTTAAACGCTTTTTCAGAATATAAAATTGAATTTGATGATAATGATTTGGAAAATATCGCTTGGCGTTTCAAAGATAAAATATATCAAGCAGTGATTGACCCAAATCAGTTCAAACGTATTGATGTGCCTGTGATTCCTGTGGGCGAAGTGAGCGGAACTATCTATTTGAATTCCAATAATACTTTGAACGGAATCGGTCGAATCTTGGTAAAAATTTATAAAAACAGAACTAAAATCGTTGTTGCCGAAATTCTTTCGGAATCCGATGGATATTTTAATTACATGGGTCTTTCGCCCGGAAGTTATGTTGCCTGTGTCGATACTGTTCAGTTGAAAAATTTGGGATACAGTGCCCAACCCGTGCAAAAGTATTTCAGAGTAAAAACCTTGGAAGCCGGAGATATTATTGAAGGAATTGATTTTATTTTGTCGGAGAAACAAAACAAAGATGCAATAAAAGAATGATGCCATGAAAAAAATTGTATTACTATTAATTTGTTTGTTATCAATGGTATTTGAAATAGGAGCTCAAACTACAAAAACTGTTGGACCCGGTGGAGATTACACGACTTTGAAAGCCGCATTTGATGCTGTAAACAGCGGAAATATAACCGGAACGATAATACTTCAACTTATCGGCAATACTTCGGAAACAGCTTCTGCTGTGCTTTATCAAAGCGGATACGGAGGAGTATCAAATTGCACTTCGTTGAAAATTTATCCTACCGAATCAGGAATTACGATATCCGGAAGTTTGGCTGCTCCTTTAATTGATTTAAACGGTGCGGACAATGTTATAATCGATGGTCGCGTGAATGCCACCGGTTCAACAAATGATTTAATTATCAAAAATACAAACACTTCCTCCACAGCCGGCACATCGACTATTCGCTGGATTGCAACTGCTCAAACAGATACGGTACAATATTGCAATTTAAGGGGCTCATCGACAGCAACAACCGGAGGTATCATTTATTTTGCAACAGCATCTGCCGGAACCGGAAATTCGTACAATTCCGTTACGAATTGCGATATTACCAACGAAGCAGAAAACCGCCCTGTCAATGCGATTTTCTCTTTGGGTTCGTCAGGATATGTGAATACAAATAACACGATTTCGAACAATATGATTTATGACTTTCTAAATGCAGGAGCAAGTTCCAACGCAGTCAATATCAGTTCTTATTCAACAGCTTTTACGGTTTCGGCAAACAGTTTTTACGAAACTTCAAATCCATTTGCTCCAACTGCCGGAAATACTTATAACATTATTCGCATCAACAACACTTCGGGAAATGATTTCAGTATTACAGGAAATTATATCGGCGGACGTGCTGTTTCCTGCGGTGGCTCGGCTTTTACGGTGAACGGAAATTATACACATACTTTTCAGGCGATATATTTGAGTGTTGGAACAACAGGTGTTTCATCATTGCAAAATAATTATATAAAAAATATCAATTACACAAGTACTTCCGCTGCCGCATGGTGCGGAATATATGTCAATGCGGGTACTGTAAATATTGGCACAACATACGGGAACACGATTGGAGAAACAACAGGCAACAACTCTATTTCGCTGACAAACACATCGTCAAATAGTATTTCTTATGGTATTTACGTAAACAGCAGCGGCACGTTGGATATTGAAAACAACGTCATCGGTTCGGTTACAACAACCGGCTCTGCATCGTATTCGCACAGCTTTTTTGCAATTTACAAATTTATGGTTATCGGAACATGGACTGTCAATAACAATACCATTGGCAGTACAACAACGTCGAACAGCATTCAGGCAATTTCGTCTTCAACAAGTACTGTCGGTCAAATTGTAACGGGCATACGCAGTTTGGGAACCGTAACATCAACAATATCCGGCAATACAATTGCAAACTTATACAATGCTTATGCCGGCGGAAATACGTCTTCTCGAACTCGCGGTATTGATGTTTCCGACGGTTCAAATACAATTCAGAATAATACCATTAGAAATCTTACATCAACAAGCGGACAGGAATTTTACAATGTAGCAGCTTCTGTTATCGGAATTTCGCAATCGAGCACGCTTGTTTCTGCAACACAAACCATTTCCGGAAATACAATTTACAGTTTGTTGAACACCAACGCAACGGCAAAAGTTGATGTTTACGGAATCTATTTCGGAGGTGCAACTTCGGGCACCAATACCATCTCAAATAATTTCATTCACAGTTTATCGTTGTCATCTTCAAATATTACAAGTTCGATTATGGGAATTTTAACTTATACCGGAGCTTCAACTATAACAAACAATATTATCAATTTTGGTGGCGGTATCTCAGCCGGAATAGGCATGTATGGGCTTTTCGACCAAAGCGGCAGCGGAAATAATAATCTGTTTTATTTTAACACCGTTTACATCGGCGGAACGGTTTCGGGAACAACTTCTTCGACTTATGCTTTTTATAATATTGCCAATACATCAACTCGCGATTATCGAAATAATGTTTTGCAGAATGCACGAACAGGCGGTTCAACCGGAAAACATTATGCAATCTATATTCCCAATTCAACGGCTTTGACAATAAATTATAACGATTATTACGTTTCGGCAGGCGGCACACTCGGTAAAATCGGAAGTACAAATTATACAGCTTTGGATGCGGCATGGAAAACGGCTTCCGGCGGCGATGCCAACAGTGTCAATGTAAATCCGGGATTTATGATTGCCGGAAGCACAACGCCGAGCGATTATATGCCGGCTTCGACTTTGGCGGGTTTGGCGGGTTTTGGTATTACTTTGGATATTCTCGGAGTTTCACGACCTGCCGTTCCCACAATGGGAGCGGTAGAACGAGGTCCGTTTTGGATTGGTTCGATTAGTACCGATTTTAATAATTCGGCAAACTGGTCGAACAATGTTGTACCGATAAGCGGAGCAAATATATTTTTTGCCGACGACCCGGACCGTTCGTGTTATCTGGATGTAAACAGAACGATTGGAGCTTTGGTAATCAATCAATCAACCGATAAATTTATTCTCAACGGGCATCAACTTAACGTTAACGGAACCTTGTCGCTCACAAACGGAGGTCAAATTGATGCAACAACGGCTTCATCTTCCATCGTTTTTGCCGGAATTTTTCCGCAAAGCATTCCTGCCGGAACTTTTGTAAACGACCAAGTATTAAGTCTGACAATTAATAACAGCACTAATGTAACACTTTTCGGAACTTTGAAATTTTTGGGAAATTTAATCATAAGTTCTGGTCTTTTAGATGCTTACACAAATAATCCAACTGTTGAATATGGTTCCGATTCCGACCAAACAATTTCTTCCGGAATTTATCTTGATAACAAAATATATAACCTGACTGTTAATAACGCCAATCTACTGACTTTGAATACAAATTTCACAATCAATAATAATCTTGTCATTAATTCCGGAAATATCTTTGAGTTGTCTGCCGGAAAAACATTAACTGTTTCCGGCACAATCACAAACTCAGCCGGAAATGCAGGTTTTATTCTGCAATCGGATACAACAGGAACCGCAGCACTTATCAATAACACAAACAGTGTTTCGGCAACAGTCAAACGTTATGTAACCGGAAACGCTGAAGCGTGGCATTTTATGTCGTCGCCGGTTTCGGCTCAAAGTATCAGCGGCTCTTGGATACCTTCCGGAACTTACGGCAACGGAACCGGTTACGATTTGTATTTATGGAATGAACCCAACAGTTGTTGGATTTATAAACTCGACAGTACCTCAACCATTAATTGGAATACCGTTCATTCGGGAGCAAATTTTTCGGTCGGTCGCGGCTATCTTTATTCGGTACAGGCAACAAATCCGACAAAAGAATTTGCCGGTTATTTGAACAACGGAAATCTGAATTATGCACTCACTTTCAGCAGCGAAAATCTAAGTTTAAAAGGCTTCAATTTGGTCGGAAATCCTTATCCGTCATCAATTGATTGGAAAGCGGCTTCGGGTTGGACACGCACAAAATTAACAAGTTCGGGCGGAGGTTACGATATGTGGATTTGGAATCCGACAGCAAATAATTACGGCGTTTATAATTCTGCCGATGCCGACGGAATAGGCACAAATTCCGTAACTCGTTATATTGCTCCGATGCAGGGATATTTTGTGCAAGCATCTTCTGCCGGAAATTTAAGTTTAACAAATTCCGTTCGGGTTTTAAACGGTGCTAACGATTGGTTGAAAAATTTCAATCAAGAAAACTCCGAAGTAAGTCTGTGCGTGAAATCTGTTGAAAATTTCGGTTCAGATGAAATTCAAATTAAATTTGGTTATTTGCAAAATGAAAACGGAGCAATGAAATTATTCAGCAAAGTTATATCGGCACCGAGTTTATATCTCTGTTCAAACACTAAAAATTATTCTGTTTCATATTTTACCGATACCAAAGAAAATACTGTTGTTCCTATCGGTTTTACTGCCGGTGCCGACGGAAATTATACTTTCGTTTGTAATTTCGATTTAAGCAAATTTGAAATCGTGATGTTGGAAGACCGACTGACACACAATATTTTGGATTTAAAATCCGCAAATTCTTACTCATTTTATGCTTCAAAAAATGATGATGCCAAACGGTTTGTTTTATATTTTGGTCCTATTGAAAATCCGGTCGAGAAAGAACTTCCGGCAAAAATTTATTCTGATAATAATCACCTGATAATCGACCTTACTTTGGTTGCCGGCGAAACAGATTTATGTGTTTACGATGTTATGGGAAGATTGATTTTGCAGCAAAAATTACAAGCAAAAATGCTAAACAACATTAATTTTAACTCAAAAACTCAAATTCTGATTGTTTCCCTTAAAAACCCAAACGGAATGCTGTGTCGAAAAATAGGATTCGGATTTTAAGCAACGAAGCTACGCTTGTTCAATCAACCATTCTTTGGCTTGTACTTCATCGTCGAACGATTTCACATCGCGACCTGCAAATTTCGTTACACTGTTGAAAACAAATTGTTTCAATCCGGTAACACCAATTATTGCACTTGCTTTAACATAAGGTTTATTACTTTTGATATACTCCAAAAACAAATCTTTAATTTCGGAATTAAAGTGCATTTCGCGAATATCGGCAAGCGAAAGTGCTGTTCGGGAATCGAAATTGTGAAAATATTTTTTCCCTGTTTCGATAACCGATTTTATTTCTTCCGCTTTTTTCATTCCCGAAAAATCCATGAAATAGATTTCTTTTCCTTTATGTGTGATGATATTATTATTCATACGTTTAGATTTTATTTTTGCTGAAATATAGTAGATTTTTTATTTTAAAACAATGATTTTGGAAATGTTTTGGAAAAATTGTTAAAATGTAATTATCTATATGTCTTCAACTAAGGAGATTGAAAATCAGATACAACAAATAGAAATTTGTTTGCTTACAGAACCTATTATGAATTGGTCGGAAATTTTCAGTTCCGTTCTTTTATCCAAGTCGGAAGCAAAGCTATCCGCTTGTAAACGAGAACAAAGGCATAATTGGTGAAAAGAGCAATTACGCTGATATACTACGAACCGCCGTATTCGAGAACCATTATTGCGGAGCAATACCCGGTGTGAGAGGCGCACTCCAACTGTGTTTCAGTCGGAGCGGTATACTCGATTGGCAGTAGTTTTTCTTTCTTTTGTCATCGGTATGATACTTTGTCAAGTTGTCCACCGGTCACTGTAAATGATAGAACTTGATAGCAATCTACATTTTCTCCGTTTTTAGTTGCGGCATTCCAATTCTGCGGCATTTTATTTACTCTCTCTAAAACTTGGTTTGCAAAAGTTTCTGCAAGTCCTTTGCCTTTTGTAATAACAATAAAATTTCCCACTTTACCGCCGCAGTCAACAACAAAAGCAATAGTAACTCTAAAAACTGCATCTTTAACTCTTTCATCTGTCAATGGCTTGTCTGCAAAATATTTTTTCAATTCTTCAAGTCCGCCATCAAAGGTAGGGTTTGTATCCGGTTCAGGTTTTTCTCCAATTTTATCCTTCAGTAAGAATTCCTTTCCCACAGCATATTGTGTCTGAGTGTTGCAAAAGTTTACTTTTAATATACTGTCAGCTGGAAAAATTATTGGTTTTTCTATTTTGTCTGATGTAACAAAAGTAAACCCAAAAGGTACTTTTGGATTTTCATAGTCATACCCGTTAATATATAAAATAATCGGTTCTTTGAGACCTTGATAATAAACTTCATATTTGTCCAATAGTCCTTTACCAAAAACTGCTGATTTGCTTTTGAATTCACAACAACTTGACACTCGCCTAAATTGAACAGTTTCGCCATTAGGTCCACGTAATGCTTTCAAATAAGCTTGTTCATTTTCAATTTTCCCGACTTTAATTGAGGTCTTATGGTTGGGTTTGTAACCATATTTCTTGTCAGTTGAAACTTCTGTTAGTTTCATACTTCCATCTTCAAAAAATTCTTGTCCATTTACAGTTGTCGTCCATAAAGTCAGGACTAATAAAATGCCTGTTAGCTTTGTCATTATTTTCATTATTGTCTGTTTTTGTTAAAATTACTACCAACGGTGGCGGTATGGTAAGTAAGGGATTGCGAGTGATTTCCTATCAAGTCACACAATAGTTGAAGCGGGCTACAACCCTTGAATAACCTACTGCCCCGGCAATTTTTTATACCGCGTGTTAGCTTGCGTTGTTTATTCCTTTGTCTTTTATGTATTTAATCAATTCGTCTGGTTTTAAAACTTTGTCATATTGACTTTTAACTTTGCCCAATTTACAATCTTCCGTTATCAATTTCAAAAAGTCACTAAAATCAACATTTTCATTTGCTAATCGGTTTACTGAATCCCAATCAATCTCTTGATTTATTTTGGAGGGAAAAAGAATTTCACTCTCATAAGCATTGTCCGCATTGAGTTTTATCAATCCAATCCCAAAAGCATTATTTAATCTGCGTATTTCGTCTCTAAATGTTGGGTCGTCATCTAAGTTCAAAGTCACTAAATATCCTTCGTTCGCCCAACTTGAATTTGAGACAGCTTGAAAAAATGATTGTCGTAAATTGCTGAAATTTAAATTAATCTTCAGCTCGAACGAGAATAACTTTATTGAACTAATCTTTAAATAGTCTTGTATCTCGCGTGTTTCAGTTGCATAGTCTTTGAACGGAAAATATACTCCAACCAAATCAGGATGCAACCACTCATTTTGTCCCTTTGTTGTTTTATTAGAATTCTCGTGATAAATCGTTTTTAAGTTTGCTTTAAAATGCGTATCAACCGAAGCATAAGAAACAACAATTGGGTGTAAATCTCTTTCATTGAACTTTTTGGGTTCAACTTTCTCTTTTTTAATCTGCTCGGTATCTTTTTGTTTTTGTAGTTTTTCTACATCTGTCTTTGTCGCTAATTTGCGAAGGAAAAACTGAGCAGGTCTCTCACTTGTCTGAATTACAATTGAATCCTCTCCGTTATTATTAATATCAACGTAGCAATATGCTGCAATTGTTGCCCAAGGAGTTTTACCATTGGTTGCAAAATCTCCAATTGTCCCTATTTCGTTGGCTTTATCCCAAATCTCTTTGGCAGAGAGTGGTGTCCCGACTTTCTCAATCGTTTTTTCTATTACGTCCCAAAATGTTGTTTTTGCCATATCAATTTATGTATATCTTAGTTGTAGTGTTTTTTTTACAATGCAAGCTAACGAAAAACAACGATGCGTAGTTGCCTGAGTGTCCGCACGTTCGTTTCAATTTTCTACTTTTGTTTGTTTTTGCACTTTCGCACACAACTACCACCGAAACAGGCAATTATCGCATGTTGTA
>DYMH01000184.1 GCA_020721645.1 Draconibacterium orientale | reverse complement strand
TTTTACAAATTGTTTAACTATTTGATATTAAAAGCAATCAGCACATCAAAAAATCAACCAATCAAAGTATATCACCTCATTATCAGCGTTTTTTCTAAACACTAACTACTATTTACTAACTACTTTTATTCTAATAACTAAAAACTATGAGAAAAACAATACAAATAACATTAATCGGACTTGTGTTTACGTATTTTATAAGCAATGATATTCGTGCACAAAAATATCAAACAGCTTTTGAATATCTCGAATACATGTCGAATTTACAGAAAGAGATAAATAAGGATGTTTGGCAATTTGTAAGCGTTTCGGCACACAGCAAACGCGAAAATAAAATTGCTCTCAAAAAAAACGAAATGATTCAAACTGTTCGTAATTCCGAAAATTTAATACGCCAAATGCCTGCTTATGAGGGAAATACCGAGTTAAGAGATTCAATGGCTGAGTATTTGAATTTAATTTTTCATGTGATGAACGAAGATTATCGAAGCATTATCGACCTTGAACAGGCTGCCGAAGAATCGTATGATTTAATGGAAACTTACCTGAAAATTAAAGATATGGCAAATCAAAAATTAGACGATGCCGGAAAAAGTATCCAAAAAACAGAAGAAAAATTTGCATCAGAACACAATATCAAACTAACAAGCAATCTGTCCGAAATCGGAAAAAAATTGGAAGAAGCAAACAAAGCCATTCGTTATTACAATAAAATTTATCTTATATTCTTTAAAGCCCATAAAGAATCCGAATTTATGTGGGCTCATTACGAAAACAAAGATTTAACGGCAGCTCAACAGGCAAAAGGGAATCTCGTAAAATATTCGACCGAAGGTGTCGCCGATATAAAATCTGTTTTAATGTTTAAGGGAGATGCAACGCTGAAAAAAGCTTGCGATGAAATTCTGAGCTTTTATATTAAAAAGGAAGCTCCTTTTTTTGAAGAATTATCAGATTTTGACATCAAAAAAGAGCAATTTGAAAAAATAAAAAAAATAATTGATTCAAAGAAACCGGAAGATTTAACCGAAGAAGACGTGAAAGTTTTTAACGAAAAAGTAGATGATTTGAACAATTCGACACAAAAAATCAATGCTAAAATGGAAATTCAAAACAAAAAACGTAAAGATTTAATCGAATATTGGAACAAAACTTCTTCAACATTCTTAGACAACCAAATACCTTAAAATCAATATCATAACAAAAATAAATCGCTGATATTTATTCTATCAGCGATTTATTTTCGATAATATCCGTAAAATTTATTCTTCAAAATTTTTCAGCAAATCGCGATATTCATCTAATTCTTCGCGATTGAATTTATTTTCATTTTCGAGCATCAACGACAAAACATAATCTAAACTTTCCGTAGCAAGTTTGTCTTCATCTTCATCAACATTTGTTTCATTCTCAACAAGCTCTCCATTTTCGTCTAATAATTCGTCTTCGGGTATCGAAATTAAAAATGTTCCGTACTCATCGATATGCTCATAAATCAATCGAATTATTTTTGCCATGGCAGGTTCGGAATTTTCGACTGCTATGGCTCTCAGATTTTGCAAATCGGATAACAAAGTGTCTTTTTCGATACCGACTTGTTCTATGTTTTTTTTAATTTGATTGATCAATTTATTGCCTTCTTTGCTTTTCATTTTATTGTGTATTTGAGCTGACAAAGATTGTCAAAAAAAGTTATTATCTCAACTTTTATTTCAAGTTTTTTTTAACAAAAATAAAAAAATAATCTCATTAAAGTCGAAAAATCTGTTTTTCTCTATTTCAAATTATTTTCAAAACAAGCATCGCATTAAAAAATCATTACATCAAAAATTTTTTGTTTTAATTCGATTTCGTTTATCGGTTTTGTGATGTAATCATCGAAAATGTCGCCGTATTTTTCCATTTCATGTTGTAGCGCGTATGCTGTTTGAGCAATAATCGGCAAATCGGGCATCAATTACACAAAAAAAGCCAATGTCGTTTAGTTAAGCCACCGTCGGGGTTTTCAACCGCCAAAGGGGCGTGCAATACCCCGCCGGCGGTTGAAAAAACCTGTCGGCAGTTTATCAAAAGAAAATCCAAAACTAAACAACATAGCAAAAAAAGCCGTCATTTTCAGACAGCTTTTTCAATTTATTATCATTCGGAAAAATTACAAGACAGATTAATACTTTATAAAATATTTTCTATTTTTATTCTCAACGATTTTCTGCCGTTAAAATCCGATATTTTTTCAAAAATGATATTAAACCACCGACTTCACCAAATCAGCAGCTTCGAGCAATGTAATTGCCGATTTCACTTTCAACCCCGATTCGTTGATAAGCAAGGCACCTTCTTCAGCGTTCGTTCCTTGCAAACGAACAATAACCGGAACGCTGATATTTCCAATAGATTTGTAGGCATCTACAACGCCTTGTGCCACGCGGTCGCAACGCACAATTCCGCCGAAAATATTGAGCAATATAGCTTTCACGTTCGGGTCTTTTAAAATAATACGAAAACCTGCTTCAACCGTTGTCGCATTTGCCGAACCGCCCACATCAAGGAAATTTGCGGGATTTCCACCCGATTGTTTGATAATGTCCATGGTTGCCATTGCCAAGCCGGCTCCGTTTACCATACAACCCACATTCCCGTTGAGTTTTATAAAATTCAAATTGTATTTTCCGGCTTCAATTTCTGCCGGGTCTTCTTCTGCCAAATCGCGTAAAGCTACAATTTCGGGGTGGCGATACAGGGCGTTATCATCTAAATTAACTTTTGCATCGACAGCCAATATTTTATTATCCGATGTTTTCAATACCGGATTTATTTCAAAAAGCGAGGCATCAATGGCTTCAAAAGCTTTATATAATGCCGCAACAAATTTTGTCATTTCCTTGAAAGCATCGCCCGAAAGTCCTAAATTAAAAGCAATTTTTCGTGTCTGAAAAGGCATCAAACCCACTTTGGGGTCTATTTCTTCTTTAAAAATCAAATGAGGCGTTTTTTCTGCTACCGATTCAATATCCATTCCGCCTTCGGTTGAATACATCACGGTGTATCTGCCTGTTGCCCGATTGAGAAGGATGCTCATGTAAAACTCTTCCACTTGGCTTTCGCCGGGATAATAAACATCTTGTGCAATAAGTACTTTGCTCACTTTTTTACCTTCTTCACCTGTTTGATGGGTTACGAGTTGCATGCCTATCATTTTGGAACTTAAATCTTTGACTTCGTCCAAATTTTTTGCCAATTTTACTCCGCCGCCTTTTCCGCGACCGCCTGCATGAATTTGAGCTTTCACAACCCACCAGCCTGTTCCGGTTTCTTTTTGTAACTCGACAGCTGATTCAACGGCTTCTTCGGGTGTAGCTGCAACTTTGCCTTCCTGAATGCGAACGCCATAACTTTTTAATATTTCTTTTGCTTGATATTCGTGTAAATTCATTCTGTTTTTGAATTATATTAGTTTATATATTGTATTGGTAATTAACAATCTAACCGCATATTATCGGATTTTCAAAATGGAGTTAAGAAAATATCTTTTTCCAAAAAATTTATTCCCGTCAAAATTAATTTTTTTTCGATTAATTAAAAAATTAAACTGTTTCTTTTTTTCGATATATCTTCGCAAAAAAAAAATTCGTACTTTTGGATTTC
This sequence comes from Draconibacterium orientale, assembly GCA_020721645.1. Classification (GTDB taxonomy): domain Bacteria; phylum Bacteroidota; class Bacteroidia; order Bacteroidales; family JAADGE01; genus DYMH01. The sequence continues at coordinate 2,082 of DYMH01000184.1, read as the reverse complement.
GCCAAAATATCTCGGTAAAAAATTATATGATGAGAAAATTAAGAAACAGCGAATTGATGCGAAAATCGGTCGAAGAATTTAAAATTTCATCGAAAATTCCGCTCACAATTGTATTAGATAATATCCGCAGTTTAAACAACATCGGCTCTGTTTTCAGAACAGCCGATGCATTTATTGTCGAACGTATTTTTTTGTGCGGCATTACAGCTCAGCCACCTCACAACGAAATTCGCAAAACAGCTCTCGGAGCAACGGAATCAGTGGATTGGCAATATTTTGAATCAACAGAAAACGCAGTTCGTATCCTGAAAAACGAAAATTATCTTGTTGCGTCAATCGAACAAGCCGAAGGCAGCGTTTTTTTACAAGATTTTAAGCCGGAAAAATCGAAAAAATATGCCATTATTTTTGGAAACGAAGTGAAAGGCGTTTTGCAAACAGTTGTCGATATGTCGGATTTTTGCATCGAAATTCCGCAAGACGGCACAAAACATTCGCTCAACATCTCGGTGAGTGCAGGTATTGTTATTTGGGATTTTTATTTGAAAATGAAAAAATAATTTGTGTTCTTACAATACACCGTCTTCTTTTAATTTTGCAATCTGTTCTTCGGTATAACCCAATAAATCGGATAATATTTCGACAGTGTTTTCGCCGATTTCGGGAACCGGTTTTCGACTTTTTTCTTCCGAAATTGAACTCATTTTTATAGGATTTCCTGCCACGCGAATCGTTCCGCCCGATTTGTCATCGGTTTCCACAATCATATTTCGGGCTTTCACCTGCGGGTGGTCGATAATTTTTTCTATTGTATTGACAGGACTATGGGGCAAACCCACATTTTCGAGAATTTCGCACCATTGGGCATTGGTTTTGGTTTGAAAAAGTTGTTCCAGTTCAGGCAATAATTCATTGCGATGTGCAGTTCGATCGCGGTTGGTTTTATAATTTGGGTGATTGAATAAATCCAAGTTGTCTATTGTTTGGCAAAATGTTTTCCACATAGCATCGTTGCCGATGGAAACTGCCAAATAATCGTCAAGAGTTCTGAAAACCTGAAAAGGAGTAATCGTTGGATGCTGATTTCCTGCTGGTTGCGGCGATTTTCCGTCTGTTTGAAAGCGAACGATGGCATTTTCGAGTAAAGACAATTGACAGTCGAGCATTGCCACATCGACACGTTGCCCCTCGCCTGTCGAATTGCGTTGATGCAGAGCAGCCAAAATGCCGATTACGGTAAACAAACCGGCACCCAAATCGCCGATTGACGCACCAACGCGTGTAGGTGGTTTATCTGTCCAACCGGTGATGCTCATCATGCCGCTCATTGCCTGAACGAGCATATCGTAGGCGGGTTTGCGGGATTCGGGTCCCGTTTGCCCAAATCCGGAAGTCGATGCAAATATTAAACGCGGATTAATTTCTTTCAGACGTTCGTAACTTAAACCTAATTTTTCCATGGTTCCGGGTCGGAAATTTTCGGTAACAATATCCACTTTCTTAACCAATTCGAGCAGTATTTCGATTCCTTTGGGCGATTTCATGTTTAGCGAAATGCTTTTTTTTCCGCGATTGATGCTTAAAAAATAAGCACTTTTTCCGTTTCTGAAAGGTCCGAAATATCGGGCATCATCACCCGTTTCGGGAATTTCTACTTTTATAACTTCGGCTCCGAGTTCCTGCATAAGCATGGTGGCATAAGGTCCGGCAAGGACACGGGTTAAATCTAATATTTTGATATTTTCTAAGGGTTTCATTTGTTTTGGGTTTTAAAAAATAGATTGAAGAATTTATTCAGCATCCTAAATTCTTATGTTTAAATAATCAATTTCGTTAAGTTAAGAAATGTATTTGCTGTTCGGCTTAAGCTCTGCCTAAGTCGAAGTTATCATGACAGGCTCTGTCTGTCAAAGCAAGGCAGAGCCTTGCAAAATAAACCCGACCGAGACGGCGCCTCAGCCGAACACATGCTTAACTTAACGACATTGTATTATAAATAGTTAAATTGCCTATGCTATCAAAAATCGTGATTAAATGATTGATAAATTGTGGTGCGAAATTAATATTTTTTCATCGTTTAAA
>DYMH01000040.1 GCA_020721645.1 Draconibacterium orientale | reverse complement strand
AATGTATGCAAATTTATTTTCACTTTTTTTACTTTAAATACAGACTCTATTTAATTTGATGTTGTGTTCTGAGGCAATTGCGATGTAGCCTAAAACGAAAATTGTGATTATTATTCCTATCATTCTGTTGAAATTTTATAATATTAAATTGTTTTACTTATTGCATGTATCACTCTTTGCGGAAAAGGAATTGTAATATTATTTGCTTTAAACAAATCAAATATTTTCACTCTGATTTCACTTTTAATTTGTTCAACGCGAAAAACTTCTGCCGACCAAAAAAATACAGTAAAATTTAATGACGATTCGCCAAAATCAACAAATCGAACAAAAGCAGCCGGTTCTTTTAAAACCCCTGAATGTTGGTCTGTTGCATCTTTTAAAATGTTCATCACAATATTTACGTCCGATGAATAATCAACTCCGACACTTATCTCAAATCGTGATGTGATATTTGTATGAGTCCAATTTATCAACTGATTTTTTGTTAAATCGCTGTTTGGTAAAATGATATATTTATCGTCGCGTGTTAAAACGGTTGTTGTTCTAAAATTAATTTCTTTTACTTCGCAAATCAGCCCGTTGACATCAATAATATCATGAACTTTTACAGAAGAATCAACTAAAATGATGATTCCTGAAATAAAATCGCTGAATAAGTTTTGCAAACCTAATCCCAAACCAACCAACAATGCTGCTGACCCGGCTAACAAAATTGATAAATCGAATCCGATGAGTTGCAAACCGATGATAACGGAAAAAACAAAAATGGCATACTTCATTAAGCGAAAAACCGCATATTTCCGCGGTCGGTCTATTCTGCGGGATTTGTATATTGCTTTTTTAATAACACGAAGCATTATAATAACCAACAATATAAACAGCAAGGTCTCAAATATTGCCGAGACTTTTATCGAAAATTCGTCGATTTGGATGATATTGTAGTTGAAAAATTCTTTCATTCCGATTTTTTATCAAAGTTGATATTTGTCAGATTGACACCAAATTGCGGTGATTTGTAATCGTCCGGTAAATAATTAACGGGAATTGTAACCATATTTCCGTCGCGCTGTGCTCTGTAATGAGGCGACAAAATTTCGATTCCCCGTTCGTTGCACGTATCTTGTATATTTTGATGGAGATTTGAGTAAATTGTTGCCTGTTTATTTGGTTCGTCCGAATAAGCATTAATTTGATAAGAAACATAAAAATCGTCCAAACTTGTTTGTAAAACAAAAGGTTTTGGGTTTTGAAGAATAAGTTCGGTTTTCAATGCAGCAACGATTAGTGCGTTGTGTATGTCTTTCCACGGTACATCGTAACCGATTGTTACGGTTGTATGCAAAATAATTCCGCCGCTTTGTTTTGACGTATTGTAATTGATGACGTTTGATGATAAAATATTAGAATTCGGCACAGTAATATATTCATTTTTAATTGTTCTGATACGAACCACAAACGGAGTTTTTTCAACAACATCGCCCGTAATATCACCGAATTTGATTCTGTCTCCGATTTGAAACGGTCGCATATATGTCATCACTACGCCGGCGATCATATTTCCTATAACCGATGACGAACCGAGCGAAAATAAAATTCCCATAAAAACAGTAACTCCTTGAAAAACCGGCGAATCCGAACCGGGTAAATAAGGGAACATCACAACGAACATGAATGCGAGAATCATAAATCTCACAATGTTGAATGTCGAGCGCGCCCATTCGGGAAAAAATCCTTCGATTTTAAGATTTCCGCTTGAAATTTCTTCTGTAATGTATTTTAAAAATTTTAAAATATATCTTGTGATAACTGCAATGATGATGATTGCAAAAAGATTGGGCAGAAAGTTTAAAAATGAAATGCCGGCTTTTTTCAATGGTGTTAAAACATAGCCGAAAAGCGTTTCAGCCAAACGTTGTGTGGGCGGAAAAATGCTGAAAAGTATCGGTAAAGCGATGTATAAAAGAATCAATATAACAAACAACCGAAATGTTTTTGACAGAAATAACACGACATTCGTTTGTTTTTCTGCATCTAAAAATTGATAATCTTTTATCTTGATTCCTTTGATTCTTTTGCCTTGTTGATTTTTTATAAATAAATCGACTTTCTTTTTAAAAAGATAATTGATAAAAATGATGAACGCAATTAAAACAACAACAACCAAAAATACAAGTCCGATTTGTTTTATAATTGTAAACAGACTTGTGTTTTTCTTGAAAACTTCTAAATCTTTTAAAATGCTGGTTTTATATTCATTCGCTATATCCAATTTCGATTTTCCGAACCACATCGCATCATATTCCGTGATGCTCATAATTGTTTTGTCTTTGTATGCAATATCAACAGATTGACCGAAATCGATAATATGAAGAGAATCGAATTTTAAAATATAGTTTTGATATAAAGTTTTCAGTCTTTCATTAATAATTTCGGAGCGTTCGGTTGCAGTTATATTTCCAATTTTTGTAAAAATATAAAAAATTGTATCTTTATAAGGTACAATAGGATAACCTTTCGCTGTGTTTTTTAGTGAATCTATTTCATTTTTGTTTTTTATTCTGCGCAGCGAATCCAGCTGCGTTAATTTCGACAGTTGTTTTTCGAGTTCTTTTCGTTTTCTGATTTCATTTGATGCCAATTCGTTCAATTGTTTTTTCAAAACTTCACGGTTGAGCGAATCCGCAATTTTTATGGAATCCGCTTTCCTCATCAAAACCAAAGTTTCATCTTGCTTTTTAACAGTATCTGTTTGCGCCGAAAGTTTTATTGACACAAAAAGAATCACAATTATAATTAAAATACTTTTTTTCATTTTTTCATTTATATAATCAATCGAACTCCGCCCAATTCCTCAACTCTGTACGGAAATTTGTCGCTCGGCGAACCGATAAACATAAAATTTATCGGTATATTCCATTTTTCGGATAATTCTTTGATTAATTCGGGACCGAATTTACCTTCTTCGGTTATATAATCAACTTTTATATCCGGATATTCTCTGTCTAAAACATCAAATTCCATCAATAGTTTTTCGGGAATTATTTCATCTTTTTCAATGATTTTTACAATTTTTACTCTTTTGGTATGTTCATTATCTTGTATATAAATCATGACTTTGTTCAGCGATGCGATATTATCTCCTTTTGTAAAAAATACAAATTCTTGGCTGTTAATTATGTCTATTTTCTTAATAATTCCGGTATTAATATCATACACAAATTTTTGAATTTTGCTGAAAAAGTATTTTACAATAATCAATATAATTCTCAAAATGACAGTTCTGTTCAGCATAATAAATATAAAAATCATAAAAGGAATGAAATATTCGAGAAAAACCGTCAAATTGCTTGGCAAACCGTCTTTCGGTTTCATTACCAAATTTCCGTAAATGGCAATCGAAACTGCAATTAATGCAATAATAACCGACAGCCACGGTGCTTTTACCGGACGCGGCAATTTTGTTCGTTTCACTTTTAAATAAATATTTCCCAATGCGAACAATCCCATGACAGTCAGAAACGAAATGCTGTAAACGCCGGCTATCAGTTTCACGTTTCCTCTTGTCATCAATAAAATTGAAATACAGAGAATTAAGAAAAGGATTATAATACGATATGAACTTCCTCGTTTATTTTTTTTAAGGAAAAAATTCGGGAAAATTCGGTCTAATGTGATTCGTTCCAATAATCCGGTTACACCGATAAAACTTGTGAGAACTGCACCGCTTAAAACCAGAAAAGCATCAATAGCAACGACAAAAACCAGCCAATTTCCGCCTGCAACATCTGCCATTTGAATAAGTAAGGTGTTTTGATATGCGTCGGATTGTAAAACAGGCAAAGCAAATAATGCCAACGCAAGAACTGCCATCAACGGGTTGAAAACGGAAACAATCATCCACATGTTTTTCAATGTTTTCGGGAAAACGCCGTCTTTTTGTTCTTCAACGAAATTAGCTGAACTTTCGAAACCGGAAACACCAAGCATCGAAGCAGCAAAACCCAAGAAAATTGCTGTTCCGATATTTCCTTCGGTAAACGGTGCGTTTTGATTTTCGAGAAATTGACCCAAACCGTGAAAAAGCAAATAATAAAAGATAAAACTGCTTAAAATAACAAGCGATACGAGATGAAAAAGAAAAATCCCGATTGCCACAACGGCCGATTCTTTGATACCGGAAATTGCCAAAACTGCAAAAACCGTTAATAAAATAATTGTTGCAATGATAATCGGAATCACCGGAAGGATATGATGCAGATAGTGAATGGCTTCGTTTGCTGAAATAACAGCCGTTGCCATGTACGAAAGAATTGTTAAGGTTGCGGCAAAAGATGCCAAAGATTTGCTTGTTGTGTTGAGCAAAGCGTTGTAGGCTCCGCCGTTCAGCGGAATTGCACCGATAACTTCGGCATAAATTTTCCGGTATAAAAACAAAACTAATGCTACTATTAACAATGTAACCCAAGCGAATTTTCCTGCAAATGCAATTGCCAAAGCCGAAACATACAAAACGGAAGAACTGATATCGTTTCCGCAAATGGCTGTTGAAGCTAAAACTCCTAATTTTTTACTGTCTTTATTGCTCATTATTTTATTGGTAGTGAAAAAAAGAAATTCGAACCTTTTCCTTTTTCCGAAATAAAATTTATTGTGCCGCCGTGGATTTCAATTATTTTTTTTGCAATAGCCAATCCCAAACCGGTTTTAGATTCTTGATTTGTCGGAATATTCGATGTTGTTGTAAACGGTTCGAATAACGAATTTTTAAATTCGTCTGAAATTCCTAAACCTTCGTCTATAACTTCGGTCAGGAGATATTTCTTATTATTTTCAGAATCTGTGACTCTGACAATAATTTGTTTATTAAAATCTGAATATTTTATGGCGTTGGTTAGCAGATTATTAACAACTTGTTGCAAACGGCTTGAGTCAAATTCAATTTCAATGAAATCAATCGAAGAATTGAATTGAATATTTTGTTTTTTTCCGTTGGCTAATTGATTATTTAATTCAATACATTTTTTGATGAAAACGATGTAATCGCTTTTTGTTTTATTTAGGATTACTGTACCCGATTGTATTTGACTGATATTCAAAGTATCGTTTAAAATTTGCAGGGAGTTTTTTGCGCTGTCGTTTATAATTTCCAAAAAAGATTTTTGCTTCTGTGAAAGATTTGGATTTTCCTTTTCTCTTAGTAACAATCCTGAAAATCCTAAAATATTACCAACAGGATTCCTAATGTCGTGAGCTGCAATACCTATATATTTATTTAAATCGGCATTCGCGATTCCGAGTTTTTTATTGATTTCTTCTAAATTCCCTTTTTGTTCCGAGATTATTTGACTTTGCTCTTTTTCGATGATAATTCGTTTTAAAATAATTGAAAATAACAAAAAAATGATGATTCGTGAAAATGAATTCCAATACAAAAATAATTCTTTGGAATACTGATGCGTTTTATAATCAATTATAAACCAAAGTAAACCGACTGACAAACTAAATAAAATAACATAATTTTGAGAAATCGGTTTTTGATATGAAAACAAAAATACAGGAACAATATAGAGAAGTGTCAATGTAATTTCATAGTGAGTGTAGAAATCAAGTAACCCGACTGATAATAAAGATAAAAAGCTTAATATGATGATTTGATTTTTGGTTTTCAGCATGATAAATGATAATGAATGATCGAATTTTCCCCTTTGCTGCAAGATAAAAAAAATTTTTAAGGTTAAGAAATGACTTTTGTTGTTAATGGATTTTTAACAAATTGAATTACAACGACAATCCTTTATATATTACAATTGATTCTGCGTTCAACAAAAAGTTCTCATTCCGAGAAATGCGGTTTGGACAATTTGTTCCCAACCCGTACCAAATATTATCTGATGAATCAAGTATCAATTCCCAATTTTCTTTATTTTTAAATTGATATTCATGCTTTTGTGCATCAAAATTCATCAAACAAATTATTTTTGAATCATCATTCCAGCGTTCGACAACAACTATTTTATTATCATTCTTACTTTCGGCTTTTGTGTTTTTTCGCCCCGTGAAATTAAAAACAGATTCATTTTTGCGTAAATCAATCAATTTTTGGTAAAATTGAAATAAAGTATTTGAAGATTTATTGCTTCGGAAATTCCAATTCAATTTCGATTTCAAAAATGTCTTGTCGTCTTGCGGGTCGGGCATTTCGCCTAAATTTAAAAAATCTTTAAATTCTCGTTTTCGCCCTTCTCGAACGGCTTTTATAAGATTTTCATCGGAATGATCTACAAAATAAAGGAATGGATTTGTTTCGCCGAATTCCTCGCCCATAAAAATCATCGGAATATAAGGGCTTATGAAAACGGCGGCGGCAAAGAGTTTCAACATTTCAAAATTGACAAGAGTGCTCATTCTGTTGCCCAACATTCGATTTCCGATTTGGTCGTGATTTTGAGAAAAAACAACGAATCGGCTGCCGTCTTGGTCTGTTAATTTTGTTCCGATTTTCTTTTTTCTGAATTGCGAATAAATTCCGTCGTAAACAAATGCGCTGTTATATGATTTTGCAATCTGTTCGATTTGTCCGAAATCGGAATAATAACCTTTGTTTTCTTTCGTAACAAAAGCATGAATCGCATGATGAAAATCGTCGCTCCATTGTGCATCCAAACCATGCCCACTTTTGTCGAAAGAATTAATAAACTTTGTGTCGTTCAAATTGCTTTCCGCAATCAGATAATACGATTTGCCGGTGAATTCTGACAATTGATTGGTTCGTTCTTTCAATTCTCGTAAAAAATGTTTAGAACTTGAATCCTGAATTGTATGTACAGCATCGAGCCGAAGAGCATCAACATGAAAATCGCGAAACCACATTAAAGCGTTTTCGATAAAAAATTGTCGAACTTCTTCGCTCCAAGAGTCATCATAATTAATAGATTTCCCCCACGGTGTTTTATATTTATCAGTAAAATACGGTCCGAAATCCGACAAATAGTTTCCTTCGGGACCCAAATGATTATAGACCACGTCCAGAATTACCGCCAAGCCGTTTCTATGACATTCATTTACCAATTTTTGAAATTCGATTGCACCGCCGTAAGAATTTTGAACGGCGAAAGGAAAAACTCCGTCATAGCCCCAATTTCTGTTTCCGGGAAATTGTGAAACGGGCATTATTTCAACAGCGTTTATGCCGAGTTCTTTCAGATATTCAATTTTAGAAATTATTTCGTTAAAAGTTCCGAAATCTGAAAATGTGCCGGTGTGTAATTCATATATAATGTATTTTGAAAGCGGAATATTTTGCCAATTTTGGTCCGTCCAACGGAATTTGGATAAATCGACAACTTCCGAAATTCCGTGAACACCCTCAGGTTGCGAAAGCGAAGCAGGGTCGGGTCTTTTCTTATTTCCGTCGATAATAAAAAGATATTGAAAACCGACTTTTATTTCGTTGGTTGACAATGTCCAATATCCAAAATCCTGTTTTTCCAAAGAGAACTTTTTGTTGATTGGTTTTGAAATTTCAATTTCTATTTTTTTAGCAAAAGGAGCCCAAACGCAAATCTCTAATTTACCGGATTCGGAGGAATTCACTCCGATTGTTCTGATATGGTCTTTTGGAGCATTCAATAACACATCGGTTTATGGTTTTATGAAATTAACAATTTTATTTTCGCCCGAAAATAAAGTAGCGGTATTTATCAAAGCCAGATGTGAATAGGCTTGCGGGAAATTTCCAAGCAAGCGTTTGGTCGAAAATTCAATATCTTCGCTGAACAAGCCCACGTGATTTGAATAACTAAGTAACTTATCAAAAATCTTTTTTGCTTCATTGGTTTGTCCAATTTTAAACAAGGCATCAACCAGCCAAAAAGTGCAAATAGTGAAAGCCGACGATGGCTTTCCGAAATCGTCGGGTGATAGGTATCTATACATCAAACCGTCTTGAAATAATTCTCTTTTAATAGACAATACCGTTTTCACAAATTGTTCGTCGTGCGCCCCGATGAAACCGTATTTTTCCATCATGAGCAACGATGCGTCCATGAATGTGTTGGAATATGTTTGCGTGAAACTTTGAATTTCTTCATTCCACCCATTTTTCATCACATCGGCTTTGATTTGTGCAGCTAAGTTTTGCCACTCTTGTTCATATTCTGTTTTCCTAAGTATTTTTGCAATTTTCACGGCTCTGTCAATGGCTACCCAACACATAACTTTTGAAAACACAAAATGGCTGCTTTCGTTGCGAATTTCCCAAATTCCTTTGTCCGGCTTGTCCCAATTTAGTGCAACTGTACGAATAATATTCTGAACAACTTCCCACATATCCTCTATTTCGTCGAGCGTTCCGGGAAAATGTCGGTAATAATGAAAAATTACGTTCATCAAATAACCATAAATATCGTTTTGTTCTTGGCTGTATGCAGCGTTTCCTATACGAACGGGAACAGAATTATCGTATCCGGACAGATGACCCAAAACTTTTTCGTGCAATTCGCGCTCGCCTCTGATGCCGTACATGATTTGAAAAGTGTCGGACTTTGATTTCAAAATGCCTTTGATGAACATCAGAAATTTCCGTGCAGCTTTTTCGTGACCCAAGTTCAACTGGGTTTCAATGGACATTGACGCATCACGAATCCAACAAAAGCGATAATCCCAATTTCTGGTTTCCCCCGGTGTTTCGGGAAGCGATGTTGTAAGTGCGGCTAATACGGCACCCGTGGAATTGAATGACAATAATTTGAGAACAAGCAGACTGCGTTGAATTTCAACATTATATTGTTTCAAAGTTTTTGAGCGATTAATCCAATTTAACCAATAGACTTTGGTGCGGTGATATTCGAGATTGACGCGGTCGATATCTATCGGAATCAGTTTGTGATTGTATGAAAGCATTAAATAATGATGTCCGGAAAGTGTGATTTCGTTTTGATTGAGCACGTCGTCGAACGGAAAATTTGTGTACAAATAAATGGATTCGGGATTATTGACAGATGTTGTTTTTATGAAATTTTCAAATTTCACATGATTAACATTTTCCAACGCATAATTGAATTTTGGATTGTACGAAATTCTAAATTTCGGGTTTCCTGATAAACATCTAATATAACGATGGATTTCCGGCGGCGCAAAATATCCTGCATCGTTTGTTTTATAGCGGGGCATAAAATCTCGGACTTCGAAACTGCCTTCATCGGAAGAAAACGTGGTACAAAGAATATTTGTTTTTTCAATATATTTTTGAGTTATAATATATTGGTCTGAAACTATAAAACCAAACTCGCCGCCAATTTTTTCATCAAGTAATTTTGCGAAAATAGAGGGAGAATCGAAATCGGGCAAACAGCACCATTCTATCCAACCTGTTTCTGAGATTAATGCTGCACTTCTGCAATTTCCGATAACTCCGTAATTCAAATTTTTCATAACAATTATTCAACAAGTGTTTTCAACAGATTTAAAAATTCTTTTGAACCGGGTAAATTGAATCTTGCGTTTTCCGAAATTTGTCCGATTTTTATCGAAAAACTTTCTGTCGGGATTTCTTTAAACATATCTTCATCTGTCGTATCATCGCCTGCACATAAGATGAAATCGTATTTTTTCTTACTGATTATTAAACGTGCCGAATTCCCTTTGCTCACACCCGGAACTTTTACTTCAACAATTTTATTGCCTTTCATAATCTGCAAGTTTTGTTTTGTACAAGGATAAATCAGCAAATCCACAAGTTGAGTTACACGCAAATCCGAAAGTCGAACATCAGCTTTTCGATAATGCCAAACCAAAGCAGAATCTTTCGATTCAATTAACGAACCGGGAGTTTTATCAGTAATATCCTGCATTATTTGTAAAATTTCTTCTTTCCACAAGTCGTCAACGGTAAAATTTCGAACCCAAAATTGTTCTTCTCTATGATAAGCTCCATGCTCGGCAGCCAATTGTATCGGCAAATCTCCCAGCCAACTTTCAAGTGTTTTAATATCTCGACCGCTTATAATTGCAACATCGGTATTTGGCATTTCGGTAATTTGCCGTAATAATTTCTTCAAATCCGGACTCGGTGATGCTTTTTTCGGGTCGTTTTTATAAGAAACAAGCGTTCCGTCGTAGTCTAATAAAAATAACCTTCGCTCGGCTTGCAAAAATTTCTGTTTGATGTACTCAAAATTCATTGATTTCAAAACTTTTGTGCGAATTATATCATTTTTCTCTTTCAATTTCACCAAAGCGGAGATGAAATTGTTTGCCCATTTTTGAACAGATTGTTTGCTGATTATTTCCTGCATTTTTTCCAAACGTTCAATCTGTTCTTGTTCCGGCATTTCAAGTGCTTCGAATATCGAATTTTCAATTTCCAAAACGTTGTTTGGGTTGATTAATAAAGCATCGACTAATTCTATGGCGGCACCTGCCATTTCGCTGAGAACAAGAACGCCTTTTTGATTTTTTTTGGAAGCGACATATTCTTTGGCGACCAAATTCATACCGTCGCGCAATGGCGTTACCAAGGCAACATCTGCGATATGATACAAAGCCGCCAATTCGTTGAACGGAATGTTTTTGTAAAAATAATAGACCGGAATCCAGTGCATTTGCGAATATTTGCCGTTGATTGCACCTATTGTTTCATCAATTTTTGTTTTCAGGTCGTTGTATTTTTCAACATTATCCCGAGAGGGGACTAAAATGATTACCAACGACACTTTCTGTAAATATTCAGGATAATTTTCCAGAAAATCAGAAAAGGCTTTCAACCGATTTATTATTCCTTTGCTGTAATCCAAACGATCGACGGATAATATAATTTTTATGTCAGTAAATAAATCGGAATAATTTTTTATTATTTCTTTCACTTCCGGGTCATCCGACGAATAGTGATATAAATCAAAATTTATGCCCATCGGAAAAACATCGACATTTACAATTCTGTTCAATACCGAAATTTGATTTAATTTGCTGTCTAAACCTAATATCCTGTAAGCCGAAGCTTCAAAATGCCTCGTATAATCGTAAGTATGAAAACCAATTAAATCGGCACCCAGTAAACCGTTGAGTAAGTCTGCTCGTTCGGGAATAATTCGAAATAATTCGTAGCTCGGAAACGGAATATGATGAAAATATCCAATGGAACTGTCCGGCAATGCCTGTCTAATCATGTCCGGCAAAAGCATGAGTTGATAATCTTGCACCCAAATAATGTCATCGGGCAAGGCAACAGATAAAACTGTTTCTAAAAAAAGTTTATTGACTTCCAAATAACTTTCCCAATACGTTTTTTCGAATTGAATGTAGGTGAAAAAATAATGACAAAGCGGCCACAACGTGCTGTTGCTGTATCCTTCATAATAATTTTGATATTGTTCTTGATTTATAAAAACCGGGAAAATATTGTCTTTTTGCAGTATTTGTGTAATTTTTTCGGCTTTTTCAGGGGTTTCGGGAAAAATACCGGGCCAACCTATCCAGAGTCTTTCAATATCAAGATTTAATGAACTTAAACCTGTGGCTAAACCGCCGGAACTCTGTGAAAAAATGAATTCTTCGTTTATCTCTTGAATTGAAATCGGAAGTCTGTTTGATATTATGATTAATCGCATATTCAATATTTAAAATTGTACAATCGGTAAAATACAACAAAATATTGAAAAATTGAAACAAAATTGCGATTACAACTTCCTCACTCGGTTTATAAATCTTTTTTTTTTGATTGAACAATCTATGTTATACATTTATTTCGGGATTTTCAATAATACCAATTTTATTTTTATGTGTTAATACGTTTGCAGACAAAACGATAACGGTAAAAAATACTGTCCAAATCAAGATACTGTTATTGAAGTTCACGATTTTCAATTCTGACGGAATACTTAATGCCAGGAGAATCGTAATTAAACCGCGCGGAGCTATTAAACCAAGCGGTCTTAATGGTTCTTTGAAAGCAATTTTCAGAAATAAATATCTCGAAATAAAAATAATGAAAGTTATTGCCAAGGCAATCAAAATCGACTGTTCATCAGCTAAATCATTTATTTTTACTGAATATCCGAAAATGATAAAGAAAAATACTTTAAAAATGAATGTGAGTTCAATGACAATTTTTTTAAAATGGGGTAATTCTGTTTTTAAACTTTCGTTTTGCAAATATTTGTCGATGAAACGGATTCTGCCTTTAATTATTAAATCGGAATTATTGAGGAATAAACCGAAAACCAGAATAAAAATCAATGGCGATAAATGATAATATTTTGCCGAAGTATAAATTATGAAAACAAAAGCCAAAATCGGCAAAAATTTAATGTGATGGCTGATACGACTGAGCAGAAAACTCATTAAAAAAGTTAAAATGACAGAAAAGATACTGATAATAACAAGTTCAAAACCTAATAATATAAATGAATGAATGGTAATGACTGCATTTAAGATAATAAAATTGAAAACAATAATGCCGAAAACATCAGAAAGCGAACTTTCATAAACGACAAAATCCTTATTGTGTTTATTTAAACTGTTGACGCTCGGGATGGCAATCGCACTGCTGATTACAGAGAGAGGAACGGCATTGACCAGCGAAATGTAAAAACTCTGATTGTAAACATAGAAATACAAACAAGCGATAGAAAACGATGAAACAAAAATCAGGACAATAGCTGAAATCGAAGATTTAGCAATAATCGGAATTTTTTCTTTTCTGAGTTCTAAATCCAGTCCGCCTTCTAAAACAATAAGTATTAAAGTAACAGTTCCCAAAATCGGAATCAATTCATTGATATACGGAATTGAAAATCCGGTTCTGTCTGCAAAAAAACGGAAAGCCAAACCAATCAGAATCAAAAACAAAACACTCGGAATTTTGATTTTATTACTGATAAAGTCCAACAAATAAGTTGCGATTACGATAATGCTCAGTATTAAAATGACAATATTGCTGTTCATAAATATTTTGTAATTAACTGTTTTTCAATAATTTTCACTCAATAATTTCCTTTTTTGAATCATCATCTTCGTCTTCAATTTCAGACTCATCAAGCAGAGTTTCTTCACTTTCCGGTTTGGACGGTTCTTTACTTTCTTCGTGTAAAACTTCATGTAAATATTGATGTTTCAATACATCATAAAGTGAATGTTTGCTGATAAAAACCGAAACAATATTTGCAAGAATACCTGCCAACATTAAGTACAAAATTAAACTGTGCCTGTCGGTCATTTCCAAAACAAGAATAGCGGATGTAAAAGGTGCGCGTGTTATTCCTGTGAGAAAAGCAACCATTCCGGCAAGTATCAATAAATTAGAATCCGATGACGAAAGCTCTAAAAATCCGGATATAACCGACCCGACAGTACCGCCGGCACTCAAACCCGGAGCGAAAATTCCGGCAGAAGCTCCGGTGGTGAAAGATAACATCGGACCGATTATTCGCAGCAAAGGCATGTACCAAGGCAAATATTTATCGTCGCTGAAAAGTGTTTGTACCATCAAATCTTTGCCGGAACCTAAAATGCCGACATTCACAAAATAAGCTAATGAAGTTATTGTCAGAGAACAAAATATCAAGTACAAAACATGTTGATAATTGAATTTGAAATTTGCTTTCCACTTTAAAATCGCCAACATCAGCCGGGACATCCCGCTGCCGAACAGACCTGCTATAACGGCAACCAAAATTACAGAAAAAACAATGTATCCGGATAAATCTTTGATTATCGGAAAACCAAAGTAGAGATACGGACCGTAAATACTTTGCGCCGTTAATCCTGCAATAATAACGGCTGTAAAGACTGCGGTTTTAAAATAATTTATATGGGTTTTCGTTAATTCCTCGACAACGAAAACAATACCGCCGAGAGGTGTATTAAATGCTGCGGCAAGCCCGGCTGCCGCACCGGTCATTATCATATTTCTTCGCGAAATTGTGGGCCAAATATTTTTCCATAATTCATTAACTTTTCTAAATACAGAACCTGCAATTTGAATTGTCGGACCTTCTCGTCCGATGGCTCCGCCTCCGATGACCATGATAATACTTGAAATGACTTTCACAATAATTATCCGGATACTGAGCAACTTATTTATCTTGTCGTTATTTTTCGGAGTCGCCAACTCAACGGCTGCCATTACCTGAGGGATTCCACTGCCTTTTGCATACGGAGCAAATTTCTTCACCAACCACCACGAAACAATAAAAGCAATCGGAGAAATAACAAACATCAACCAAGCATTGTATTGGAAAATAAAAGTCATCAGTTTTTCGGCTTGATGAAATGCTTTGGCGTAAAACACAGCCATAACAGCTGTAATAACAGCTGAAATTAAATATGGTATAACTTGAAGTAAATTCTGCTTAATTCGTGTATTCCGGAATTTATCGAATATGAGATTGAGTATAGAATGTGTTCTTTCGCTTAATTGTATCATTGAATGCACAAAAGGAATGTTTGACAAATATATCAATTAATTATTCAGTGACTGATTTTTTTTGGAAAAACAGAGAGAAATATTCTTGTAATATATTATTGTATAATTAGTTAAGTAAATATAACCGAAAAATAATTTTTCTTATTTTTTCATTTCATCGGCATCAAAGAAATGTAACCCGGTTTGTCGTTGTTTTCGATGTAATATATTTTTGGCTTCCTTTGTTTGTATCCTACTTTTTCGGCATTCAAAATAATTTCTTTACCGATTATTGAAGGTGGTAGAATAATATTTACCGGATTGGTGTTGAAAATCTTTATTTCCGTTGGCAGATTTATTTTTATGGTTGGGGTGTTGATGTATGCGGTTTGGTCTTCGGAAATATGTACAATGATTTGAATTTGTATTTCTTGTTGGTCTTTTTCTATACGTTTTAACTCAATATCCGTTATCAATTTTTGTTTGCCGGAATCATATTTTAATAATGACCGGATTGAATAGAAATTAAATGCAACCAGCAAGGCTGTGATTGCTACTTTTGTACTGCCGTTTGCGCTCATACCAAGGAATTTTATATTTTCCTGAATGAGTTTATCGGTGGCGTACCATGCAATTATCAAGATACCAAAATTGATAATGAATATCAGAAAAATTAATTGTTTGTTGTTGTCTTTGAACATTGTAAAATTTTTACTAAAATTTATAAATTTTAGTAAAAGTAGCGAAATACCAAAGGAATGGGCGAATTGGTTTTTTCTGCGTTGAAAAGAAGTGAAAAGCTAAATTGTAACCTTAGATTTGTTTTACTTTTTCTTTTTTTTGATTTTATCTTCCAATTGTTTTAATTCTTCCATTTCATTTGTTTCCTCATGTTCGGCATCGAATTGTTTTCTTTTTTCATCAAACCGGTTATAAATTTCAGCGACTTTTTCTTCCATGAGTTCCTTACTTATTGAACCGGCATTTTTGAGTATTTTTTTATCTTGAAATTCGAGAATTTTGTCCACATTTCCTCTCCAAAAATTTATTGTTAAATCCAGCCGGTTTTTGGTTCTTAATTCCGCACTTTCTAAAAATATTACGACCAACCGGTTTAATGTATCAATTTCATCTTCGGTAAGATAATTTTTTGCTATATAAATATCTTGTTTTCTTACTATTGAGCCTTTCCATGCGGTTAAATTCATATTGGGCTTGTCGGCTGTTGCACGTGAAACAATTATTTCGGCTGATGTTTTACCGGTTACGGCAAATAAAAGTTTGTTTTGAGTTTCGGCAAAAAACATTTGAGTTGCTTTATCCGTGCTGTCGTAATCGCTGCTCAAAGCAAATAAATCTCTGACTTTTTGATAAAACCGTTTTTCGGAAGCCCGTATGTCTCTTATTCTTTCGAGAAGTTCATCGAAATAATCGGGTCTGCCGTCCGGATTTTTAAGGCGCTCATCGTCCATCACAAAACCCTTAATCATGTATTCTTTCAGGTTTTTGTTCGCCCAAATACGAAATTGTGTTCCGCGTTTGCTCCGAACTCTGAAACCGATTGCCAAAATCATATCCAACGAATAAAAAGTTACATTGTAATTTTTACCGTCGGCGGCAGTAGTTAAGTAATCCTTAATAACTGAATTTTGCTGCAACTCGCCTTCTCCCAATATATTAGATATGTGAATACTGATATTTGGCACTGAGGTGTCAAAAAGTTCGGCAAGTTGGTTTTGGTTCATCCAAATGTTGCCGTCTTTTGCATAAAGCGAAACTTTTGCTTTCCCGTCGGTTGTGTTGTAAATTATTATGTTTTGGTCGTCTTTCATTGGTGTTTATTTTCGATTATTGTTTTCCTCTCTTCCGGTAAATCATAAAGTTTATTTCTCTTTTGATTTGTTTATCAGCTGCTTAATATCTTGTTCAATTTCTTTTAAACTTTCTTCTTTCTCCGCAAGTTGTTTCACTTCTTTATATTTTTCAAATTCTGTATTCGACTTTTGCAATGCCTGTTCGTGGCTTATTTTTCCGGCATGTGTCAGCAATTCTCTTCCGTTGAGTTGCAAAATTGTATCCAATCGTTGTATCCAATCTGCCATATACATTGGAGTATGTTGTTGTGCCATTGTTTCGGCAAAAGCTAAAAATTGTTCGACCAACAGACCGAGTAATTTTATTTCGTCCTCGTTCAAATAGTTCTTTGCAATGCTGATGTCGCTTTTTTTGATTTTTGAATCACTTTCTTTGTCCAACGATTGCATTCCTAAAAGCGGCAACGAAGCATCGACACGGCGATAAACCAATTCGGCGGCTGTTTGTCGGCTGATTGCCCACAGCAATTTGTTTTGAATTATTTTAAAAAAAGCGATTGTTTTTTCATCTTTTGCATTGTAGTCGATACTTGTGGTGTAAATGTCTTTTATTTTTTGATAGAAAAACCGTTCCGAAATTCGTATTTCACGAATACGTTCTTGCAATTCATTGAAATAATTCATTGTATTGCCTCGCTTAAAACGGTCGTCGTTCAACGCAAAACCTTTTACAATATACTCTTTGAGTCGCTGTGTTGCCCAAATTCTAAACTGCGTGCCTTGCTGCGATTTCACTCGATATCCTACCGAAATGATGACATCGAGATTGTAATATTTTGTTGATACTTCTTGCGTTTTTCCTTGTATAGCACCGTGTTGAGTGGTGTGTCGGAAATCCCGACATACCACTATTTCATCCAGTTCACCTTCCTTGAAAATGTTTTGAATATGCTCGGTAACAGTGGTTCGTGCCTTGCCAAATAAATCCGACATTTGCGCCTGTGTAAGCCAAACGGTTTCGTCTTCGAGAAGAACGTCAATTTTAACTTTACCGTCGTTGTTTTGATATATGATTATTTCGCCTAAGTTTTCCATTGGTATGAAATTTTAATTTTTGCCTTCAACAATTGCTTTTTCCTCTTCCGTCAAACCATAAAGTTCATAAACCAATTGGTCAATTTCGTTTTCTAAGGCTGAAGTATCAGCTTTCGGATTTTCTTTTTTTATGGTTAAGATTTTTTCTACTTTTTCAATAAAAGGCGCTTGGGCTTCTTTTGAAATTTGTGGAATTGGTAATTGTTCTATATATTTTGGCTTAATATTATAATCTACATAGCAATTAGAAAAATACCAATTCATTAGTTTTGAATTTAATATGCCTAATAATGAAATTAATGAATTCCCTTTTTCAGAAACAATAAATGAAAAATTGTTTAACGGATAATATTCACCAAGTTCGTCAAGTGCACAAACTAATCTTACAGGCATACTAATTTTGCGGATATATTGAATTAAAATTTTAGGTTGTTCATAATTAATTTTATTTAGCCCGGCTAATTCATCACAAACATTTAAGTAGTCACCTTGCCAATCTATCGCAAATTTTTTTATATTTTTTGCTGATGAAGCACATTTTTTCCAATTAAAATTACCTATTTTATTTTGTGAAATAAATTTTTGATTGTCACCTGTTTTTATACCATATACAACTTTGTATGATTTTTTCATTGAAGTTAACAATGAAAGTCTTGATATAATATTTTCTTTGACTTCACTTGTAGAAAGATTAAATACATAATCAATCTTGTTTTCAAATTTACTTTGATTAATTTGATTAATTCTAAAACCTACAAATTCTATTAAATCGTAAACTCGCTTTGTTTCTTGTGATTTATAAAGTTTAATTTCATTTTCTATAACTTGTCCTTTTTGCAATATGTAGATTGCAGGTACAATATCAGGAGCGTCTGCAAATACTTGTTTTTCAAGTTCAACGAGTGAAATGATTTTGTTATTTAAGAATGCGTTTTTTCGGATTGCTGAAAACTTATCAAGATAGTAAATTGTATTAGTTGTAATAAATGAAAAATAACCAAAACTATTAGATAATCCATTCATCGCAAGCTCAATAAAAAATGTATAAATTTCTACTTCGCCGGATGTTGCAGTGAATTTATTTTTAAGATAACTTTTTTCTCTTTCTGTCAGATTAACACCATACGGTGGATTTCCAATCACAACATCAAAACCAATAAAATCACCGTTATTATTCAAAACTTCCGGAAATTCGTAACGCCACTCAAAAGCATTATCAAATAAACGATTGCTTTTTAGTTCTTCAAGTTCTTCGGCGAGTTGTTTTATTTCTTTTTCTAATTTGGTTCGCTGTTTTTCTGATTCCTTTGTATTTTCGTTTTCAAATAATTGTGTGGATTTGAATTTGTCTAAATATTCTTCATTTTTCTTTGACAGTTGTTTATCGAGCGTAATTACACGCGGGTCGCGATGTTTAAAAATGTCAGTAAAAGCTTTAATGTTGCGTGTTAATTGGTTTTTCAGGGCTTTGTCCGATGTTCGTTTGTATTCGCTCACCCAAAAACGGTATTCGTTTAGTTTGGTTACAAAATTCGGGAATAATTCAAAGACATCGTCTTTAAGTTTGTAACGGCTTATTAACGAATTTCCGCATTTTATATTGATGTCGATATTTGGTAAGGTTTGTAGTTCTAAACCTGTCAGGTTTTTGAAACCTGACAGGTTATTCGGTACAATATAAAAAGCATTTTTCAATAATTCAATCCACAAACGCAAACGGCAAATGAGAACCGATTTTGGGTTTATGTCCACACCAAACAAACAGTTTTCTATGATTTTCTGTTTTTCTTCGAATAATGTAACCTGCACTTGTTGCAATTGTTTCGGCGGTTTGCCGTCGTCGCCCAAAACGTATTCGAACGGTCGGTTGGTTCGTTTGTTTAAGATTATCAATTCGTCGTTATCAACCGTAATTTCATAATCCAATGCGTTTCCGTCGCTGCCGGCTAAAATATTGAGTTCGCTTTTTATTGCAATAATTTCATTCAGTGCCGAAACCAAAAAGTGACCGGAACCGACGGCAGGGTCGCAAATTTTCAGTGAATTAATGTGATTGTTGAAACGCTGAATATCATCTTTTTTGAAATATCGTGAACAATAACTTTTTACATCGTCAAACGTATCAATTTCTTTGTTTTCGAGTTCTTTAAATTTTTGAACCACCGCACGCCGTATTGTTTCGCGGCACATGTACATGGTAATGAATCCGGGCGTAAAAAACGAACCGTCTTTGTAACCGTTAATTTTTTCGAATATCAAACCCAAAACCGAAGCGTTGATAATGGTTTTGTTGTCTTCCTGTATTTTTGCGCTCGTATCGCTCGAAAAATTGTATGCCGACAAAAACTCAAACAAATATTGAAGTGTATTTAAACTCTCGGTATTTTTAAATTCGGCTTTGTTTTTCAGTACTGAATTTGAAAAGAATGGTAATGTGTATCTGTCTTTTAAGTTACTAAGAAAAACATAGTTTCTTTCGTATTCAGTATCTTCAAATAGTGAGCTGTTTAAATATGGTATATTTCCAAATTTTTCTTTTACCGATTGTTCTCTGTTTACCGTTTTAATCGCCAAAACTTCAAAAAACAATTCTTCAAGCTCGTCGAAATCTTTGATTTTATTTGTATTCAGAAATAGAAACTCTTTATTACCATTGTGATATTTGATTAACTGACCTTCTAATAATTTTAGGAACAAAATACGATTTAACCAAGTAATACAAAGTTCCAAAGCAATTGAATAAATATCATTTTCAGAAAGTTCTTTATCCTTAACCGCACCGGTTTTTCTTTTAGTAATGAAACTGATTGTATTTTCAATTAAACTGCCTTCGTCTCTCTTGGTTTTCCTATTAATCAGTTTCTTACTGCCTTCGGGTTTTTCTTCCAAACCTAAAATATGTAATAATTCATTGTAGAAATTCTTATTCAATGAATTGCTATCGTTGGCAAAAGGTTTTTTTAAAAGATGTTCGGGCGAAAGAATTTTATATAAATCAATCAGTTGCTCGTCATCGGCATTGTTATTGTTAAAAGCAATTTTTTCAAACTCTTTAAAATTGAAATGAATGCAGTGAATTTCTTCATTGAGTTCTGAAATGATTTTTTGAGCTTCGGAATAGAAAAAAGGATTGTCTTTTCCGCTTTCAATCTTGGTTTTGTAGAGTTTTTGAAATTTCACATTTCGGAAAAACAGTTTATCAAAATCATTTTCATCGAAAATGAACCAATCATACACATTATTAGCAATCAGATGTTTAATTTCAATGTTTTTGTTTTCTTCGCGTTCCTGAAAATAATAAAAAATAAGTTCCCAAAGTGCTTTCACATTGATGTTTTCAACGGAAATCATTTCCGTTATATTTGCCGGTTTCTTGGCTTCGATAATTACACCGATTGTATCCGAAGAAGATTTTCCGTTGTGTATTACCAAATCTTTTCGTTTGCTGATATTTATTTCATACGAATTTTTGTACCATGTATCAATCAAAAAATGAGAAACAATATTTTTGAAATGTTCTTCGTGTTCGCCTTTTTTCTCTGCTTTTTCAGCTTTTTCAAAAAGGGTTTTAAGGTTAGCCTTAAAACTTTCGATTTGAATTCGATTAATATCTTGTTTCAGATATGCTTTGCTGAGGGCTTTATTTGGTTTTATAATGTTGAGATTCATAAATTAAACGATGAAAAATTAAATAAACCATAAATTATTTTTCCCAAATTGAGGCAATTTATGCACATTAAAATGCGGGAAAATCTCAGCAACCATTTCCGGATAGCGGATTGTAACCGGTAAACTTTGCTGTTTTACTTGTTTCCAATAAATACGGCTGAATTGATATATCTGATTGATTAACTGACTTATTGTATTATAATCTAATATTTCTTTATTCGTTGCCCAAAAAGAAAGTTTAATCGGAAACGGATAACTTTCAATCTTAAACTTTAAATCGTCATCGTATCGCGTGTTGTTACATAATAAGAATTTGTTTGTACCGATACTTAAATATGTTCCGCTTTCCGGTATCACATCAACGAAATTGTCATCAAAGAATAAATAATCGGTACTTTCGGTTTTATTGATTGTAACAATGATAATTGCAATATCCTTATCAATAGTTTGCAACAATTTATAAATTGGGTCAATATCCTTTTTACTCATTGTTTTATAGAAATGAATAACTAATCGTTTTATTCCGTCGTTGTCTTTTTTGAATTGTTTAACCGCTGTAATAATTGAATCGGCAAGTTTATCAATGCTTTGTTCTGTCATTGCGTCAAACCCTTTAAAATGTCCGTTGTTTGAAAAGCAAAAAGCACTACCGACATATCTTGTATTGAATTTGCGCGATTTGAAAGCACCTACACCAATAATTAATTCGCTTTGAATCGGCGTTTGTAATCGCCAAGGTATTCCGTCGAGCTTTGCACAAATAGCAACCATTATGTTTTGCAATCGATATTCAAAACCATAACCGCCTATTTTATTAACATCAATAACCTGAGAACTGACACCGTGATAAAGTAATTTTTCTTTTAATTGGTAATAAACTTTCAGGGCATCTTCTTCGCTGTTATTTTTACTGATTGGACTAATATAAATTGCTACGTATCTTTTTTTACTTACATCAAAATTCTTTTTTTCAATCTGCGGAATTATATCTTTTAACGGGTCGGAAATATCGGAAAAAATGATTTTTTTAAACTCATAATTTAACATTGGTGTGCCAATGTATTCCGACAATCCTTTATAGATAGGATTTCCCTTTTCATCTTTATCGAAAGAAACATCATTATTAAAAACCGGGTTCCTGCCCGAAAAGAATTGTTCTAAGATAACAGCCTGTTTTTCATGGTCTTTGTGGCAAATAAAAAAAATACCGGGCTGTCTGTCGTTTGAAGGAAATTGAAAGACACCGCTTTTTATACCAAATTTAGCACTAAAATGAGATTTTTTATTGGCAAATAATAAATAATTACTTGCTTTTGAAACATGGAATACTTTTGAATTATCGACCTTAATGAAGTTATTGCAATTTAACGGAATAATCTTTTTAAATTCATCGGAATTGATGTATTTATCATATACCTGATTAACCAACTCGTAAAACTCTTTATAACAATTCTTTTTAACGTCCGGTATATCAACAATTTTTTCTTTCTTTTTTAGTTTGTTATTTAAAACAGCATACACATTTTGTAAATCGTTTCGGGCGGTGTCTGATAATTTTTTATATTTAATAATCTGTTTGTTATATATTGTTCTTGTGTAAAGTTCCAAACTATAACCAAGTTGTTGAATGTTTTTTTTATAGACTCTTGTATGAGTAACATAAGCAATTACAAGCTCGGGAAATTTAGAAACCCTGCCGACTTGCACCCTTAACCTGAAAATATGGTAATGCGTAAATTTTGGGTCGTTTATTTTGTCATTCCTAAACCAGACAAGTAAATCATTGATAAAATCGAATTGAACAACATCAGCAATATTTATAAAATGGTTATGAATCAACAAAGAATAATAATGCTGTGCAAAATCTTTACTTTCTTCTAAATTAACATTTAACAGAAATGAATTTTCGGGGCTTGTAGCAAAATCAGTGTATAGATAATTTTGGTTTTCCAAATCTTTTTCAGGAATAACATCAGCAATGTTAACCGGAAATTCATGTTTCTTGATAGGGAAAAATCCTTCTTTACGTTCTTTAATAAATGAAAATTCTTTCTCCTTAATCGGCGGATTGAATGTGAGTATGTTCAATATTAGATTTTGCATAAGAAAAAGTCAATTAATTCTATATTCCGGGTTATAATAAATTGTACTATAAATAAACCTGACTGACAAATAAAAACAAAATTAACTATTAAAATGCAATCCGGTGCATGTTGTTGAAAAATATACAGAAGAGTAATAAAAGATTTGAATTACAAACGATTAGATAATGTTGATAATATATTTCAATTTTTGATATTTTCGGTGTAGGATGTAGGATTTGTAGGAAACGTAGGAAATGAAATTTGATGTGCTGATTTGATGATGAGTTGAATTGGTGATAATTTATTGATTATCAATAATTAAATTGCTGAATTGATTCGATAAATAAATATTTTGAAAGTAAAACGAAAAAAATGATATTTCCGGTGTAGGACGTAGGATTTGTAGGAAACGTAGGAAATGAAATTTGATGTGCTGATTTGTTGGTATTTTGTTGATTATCAATATCTGATTTACTGAATTCAAACCATAAATTCATATTTTGAAAACAAAACGACATTAATGAAATTTCCGGTGTAGGATGTAGGATTTGTAGGAAACGTAGGAAATGAAATTGATGTGCTGATTTGTTGGTATTTTGTTGATTATCAATATCTAATTTACTGAATTCAAACCATAAATTCATATTTTGAAAACAAAACGACAAATATGAAATTTCCGGTGTAGGATGTAGGATTTGTAGGAAACGTAGGAAATGATGCTTCGATAAATTCAGCATCCGAAGTGCAAAATTATTAATTAATTGGAAATTAGATTAATAAATGATATTTATTAATCTTGATTTCCTACAAATCCTACGTTTCCTACTTCCTACACCGGTATTTTGCTATTTCGACATTTTGGAATAAAGATTGTGTTCGTGAAAAAGTAAACCGGCTTTTTTGAATTGACCGACATATTTTTCCGCCGCTTTGTTTTGGATTTCCAATTTCGTCGCAATTTTCAAATATGTTTGTCGGTCGAATTGTTCCGGCAGTGCTTCAAAAAACTTTAGTTTTTTGTCTTTGAGTTCGTTGTTCGGCAAATTTTGAAAAACTGCGACAGCATGTTTTTCTAAAGTAATTGCAATCTGCAAAGCGGTGTTAAAATCGGTGTCAGAACAAATTAACGGACTTGACAAAATACCGTCTTCTAAAATCCGCAAAGCGGAAAGAATCATCGAAATCCGGAACGTGATAACTCCCAAACGCTTTGTATTTGCAATAAAATCGTTACCCAAAAGCAACTTGTTGCGTTTCAGCATTTCATTGAAAATTTGAGTAAACTCAGTTTTCTGAGTTTCCAAAAATTCAAATGTTATAGGCAGCTGTAAATTGCTCAGTAAGTTGTATAAATCAGAAATCTGTTGACCTTTATTGTTGAAAAAGTCAACGTAGTTGACGGAACTGTATGAAATGAAAGGGTTTTTGAAATCACAATCATCTTCAAAGGCATAATATAAAAACCTGCTAAATAAACCGTTTTCTACGTCCGGCATGAGATTATGAACCTGTTTCGGTGTACCGCTCAAAACAATGGCAAGATGCGGGTCTTTTATTTCTATGGTTTCATTTTCGCTTCTGCGTTTCATGGTTGTACTTTCGTGATGGAACGCTTTACGGAGTACATCACTGAAATTGCCCCACTCTTGTTTAAATGAATTTGCCAAAGTGTCGGCTTCGGTTTCAAAAATTATACCTTGAAAATTATTATCGTTCATTGTCTGAACAAATGCCGATGCGCTGCAATTTGCCGGAATGAAAAACATTTTGTACGGCGGTTCTTCCGGTTTCGGAATTTCTGCTTTTTCCTTTCGTGTTCGGCTGTTGTACTGCTCCAACTCGCTTTTATAATCTTCTTTTTGAAGTTTTGAATTTGAAATAATAGCGTCGTGTATCGTTTGACCAAAGTACTTTGACCATTCCATATTACTTTTTCCGGAACCTGCCGGTGCGGTGATGAAAACGAACAAATGAGGCGAATACGGTTTGTTGAAATAAGTACCTCGGATGTTTGGCAAACATGCACTAATCAAACCGATTGCACCGATTAAGAAAATATCTTTCTCGATGCTTTCCCCAAATAAATCAGTACTTTCCTTTAGAATAACCGGCAGGTTATTGTAAACAGTTTCGGGTAAAGTCGGAGTTTTGAAAATTCGTTCATCTTCCGGTTGCTCCGTTGCCGGATTATCAATAATTAGAGTCCGTCCATAAAGTCAACGTTTTTCGGGATTTTTATCCCGAAA
>DYMH01000183.1 GCA_020721645.1 Draconibacterium orientale | reverse complement strand
CAGTCTTTTATGTAAATATATTTTGTTATTTTTTTAATAGAATATGTTTTTTGTCATGTACAAAAATGACAGAATTAAAAATGCTGAGATTGTAAAGTTCGAACAATTATGCCTTGTTATGAACGATACATTGACGAATGTATTTGACTTAAAGTCTTTTAATTATGTAATAAATTCGGACTATTATAACGGTGTATTATTTTTAAATTTAAAGTTTGAAGATTGCAATTATGAAACAATAGAAAAATATAATTTAGAACTAATGAAACAATTATCTGTGAAAACCGATAACTAAATGGAAAAAAATACTGCTAACATACAATATGCGATAATTGCGGGCTTTTGTGGTAGGTTGAAACATTGTGCAAGAAAGAAACATTTGTGCAACTTTGAAACGATAGTGCCTTGAAATCCCGCAACATACGCATATTGTTTTTCGTTACAGGCAATAAAATACAATTAATGTGATTGACACATTAAACATGCAATATTGGCAAATATAAACTGTTGAAATCATTAATTTAGATAAATAAATTTACAAGGCAAATACGATAAAAAATGGAAACTAAAATTACAATTTGGAAACCTATTTCATTTGGAGAACAATGGTTACAGGTAAATACATCTAAATTTGATGATATTGTACCAAGTTGGTATGCTAAGAGAAAAGAAATTAAAGATGACAATAAAGATTTTGAAGATTTTCTAAATAGACTTAAAAGGCATCATGCCATTGAAACCGGAATAGTTGAAAAGCTTTATGATTTGAGCGACGGAATTACTCAAACATTTATAAAAGAAGGTTTCATAGAAAGTTTCATTGGACATGAAGACACAAATATTCCGGCAAAACTATTAATGAGTTACCTTAAAGACCATTTTGATGCGATGGATTTTGTTTTTGATTTAGTAAAAAAAAATCGTCCATTAAGTAAATCGTTTATTTTGGAATTACACCAATTAATAACGATGCATCAGGATTATACATTTGGGATTGATTCCTTGGGAAATTATGTAAAAATTCCATTATTAAAAGGCAAATTTAAAGAATTTGAGAACAATCCTAAACGTGACGATGGTACTATTTACGAATATTGTCCGCCGATACATACTGAAAGTGAAGTTGATAACTTGTTGAAAATATTTAATGAATTAGAAAACAAGAAAATTCATCCTTTGATTATTTCTTCATGGTTTCATCACGCCTTCACTCAGATACATCCTTTTCAAGACGGGAATGGAAGAATCGCTCGATTATTAGCAAGTTTAATTCTAATAAAAAACAATCTTTTCCCATTTACCGTTAAACGAGATGAAAAAGCTGAATATATCAGAGCTTTGGAAAATGCTGATAATAATGAACCTCAAAATTTAGTTGCATATTTTAGCTTAATCCAAAGACAGAATATTGAAACTATTTTAAATTTACAAACAACAGAAGTTAAATCTTCATCTTTGCAAGAAATAGCATCAATATTTAATGAGAAAATATCAATAGTACAAACTAAGCAAAAGAAACAAAGGCAGCAAATATTAAATGAGAATTTGGATGAATTATTTAAATTGACTTATGAAATTGTTGGAAAGGTTCAAAAAGAGTTATTTAAAATAATTCCAAAAGAAAAAGCTTTAATAAATGCAATTGGAGTTAATCCGAAGGAGGACAACTATTATTGGTTTACAAAACAAATAATTGATTATGCAAATCAGCATAATTATTATTTCAATAAATATTTGCCTCGTGGTTGGTTTAAAATTTCCTTTACCATTACGAAAGGGAAAAGGTATGATTTAGTTATAACAATACATCATTTTGGCTATCATGATTCAGTTATAGCTGTTGGTTCATTCTTGCAATTTACGGATGAAAATAGTGACGAACAAACTATTCCCATTGATATTAAACCTTATACCCTATCCTTAGAAAATGAGATTACAAACGAAACAAGATTTAATGTTGAAGAATATTTGAAAGACATAACTAAAATTGGAATGACAATAATAGTTAATGAAATAGTATAATGCCTGTAACATGTGCTTGAACATCAGCGGGTTTTTCCACTTGCTCCATTTCGCTTCGCTCATTTCGCAAGCGTAAAAACCCGCCGCTGTCAAGCACTTTTCGTTACAGGCAACATGAAGAATGCTAAGCCCTGAGAAATTAGCGAAAAAAAGCCAAAAATAAAATTGTGCAAGCACTCATCTGTTTATAATATGCTCATATTCAAATGAAAATGTCAAAAACACTTAACTGCATAAGTGTATGTAATTTTGTTTTTCGCTCAAAGCTACCCTGAAGGGAAAAAAACAAAAAGAACATCCACTTTTTAGCCGAAAGGCTGCGGTAAATGACTTAACACTTCAACTTCTTTTGACTTAACACTCGAACCATCGCTGATTGTTCGGTATTTGCAAGGTGCGTACATTGAGGCCTTCAGCTACACTCATGAACCACGGAGTCGAAACAATATAATGCTGTGATTACTAATTACTTATTTATTTTTCGCAATTCACGTAACAGTTGTTTTTCTTTTTCAGTGATATTTTTAGGCAGATTGAATTTAATGGTCAGATACAGATCGCCGAATTTGTTGTCGCTTCCATATATGGGCATACCTAAATTTTTCAGGCGAATGCTTTGCCCATAGTCTAAATTAGGAGGCAACTGAACCAATATTTCACCTTTAAAAGTTTTTACGGGAATTTTTTCCTGCAAAAGTAAGGAATACAAATTGCTTGTCAGTTCGGTTTTTAAATCATTACCTTCTCGCTGAAAAACAGAGTGTTTGGCAACAGCAATACGAACAAATAAATCGCCGTTTTTCCCGCCAAACCGGCTTTGCTTACCCTTGCCTTCGATTTTTAGAATTTGATCGTCTTCAATACCGGGTTTGATGTTCAAACGGAGTTTTTCGTCGCCCATATTCAATATTCGTACCGAGCCAAGGTACGCTTCTTCCAAGTCGATAGAAATTTTTCCGCGTAAATCTTCGCCTTTCAGGTAATCGGTTTTATCTTTTTGTTGTTGGCGATTATAGAAAAATTGTTTGAAAAAGTCCGAAAAATCAGATTCATCTGCCGTTTTTTTCTTCGAATATGTTCTTTGATGCTGCGATGAAGTGGTTTGTGTGTTCGATTTCCGTTGCCCGACACTTATAAAATCATCAAATTTTTTCCGTTTATCGGCATCCGAAAGCACATCGTAGGCTTCGGCTATTTCCTTGAATTTGTCTTCGGATTTTGGGTTTTCCGGATTTTTATCGGGGTGCCATTCTTTTGCCAAACGGCGATAGGCTTTTTTAATGGTTTCGGAATCGGTATTTTTTTCGACACCCAAAATTTTATAATAATCTTTAAATTGCACGTAGATGTAAATAATGGATAATTGAAAATGGACAATTGATGATGCTGTAATGACTTGATAAACAAGCAAATAATATATCAACACATCAAAAAATCAATTGATCAAGGTTTATTTTCATAGATTTTATTGAATTT
This sequence comes from Draconibacterium orientale, assembly GCA_020721645.1. Classification (GTDB taxonomy): domain Bacteria; phylum Bacteroidota; class Bacteroidia; order Bacteroidales; family JAADGE01; genus DYMH01. The sequence goes on along the minus strand of DYMH01000183.1, from coordinate 2,250 downwards.
AAAAATGAGCATTGTAATATCGTCCGACTGTTCGTATCCTGCAGTGAATATCTCAATATCTTTTTCAATATTTTTACAAATCGAACGGACATCGGAAGTGTGATTTTCGGCTAATATTTTTTTGAGTCGTTCTTCGGAATAAGGTTCATCTTTTGCATTCATGGCTTCGGGCACGCCGTCGGTAAACAGATAAACCGAATCGCCGACTTGTAAATCGATTTCGAGTTTTTTGAAGGCAATATTTTCTATGATTCCCAAAACAATATTTCCGGTTTTTGGAAAGGTGATAATTTCGCCAGATTTTTTTATCACATAAGGCAGGTTATGTCCTCCGTTGGCGAAGGATAATTTTCCGGTTTTCAGGTCGAGTATTGCATAAAAAACGGTTACAAACATCTCGTCGATACTTTCGCTGTATAGTTGGTTGTTTGCTTCGGCAATACATTTTTCGGGCGAATCGTTTTTGAGTGCTGCCGTGCGAATAATGGTGCGGCTGAGAGCCATAAAAATTGCTGCCGGAACGCCTTTCCCGGACACGTCGCCGATTACAAAACCGATTCGCGAATCGTCGATAAAAAAGAAGTCGTACAAGTCGCCGCCCACAGTTTTTGCTGCGTGCATTGAAGCGAAGATGTCTATTTCGTTGCGATTTGGAAAGGGTGGAAATTTACGCGGAACAAGCGAGAGTTGAATGTTTTTTGCAATCTCCAAATCGCTTTCGATTGATGTTAATCGATCGTGTTGTTGTATGGCAGTACGAATTTGACCGATACGCAGAATTGTTTTGTCCATTGTTTTTTCGAGGTCATCGAAATTTATAGGTTTATTAACAAAATCGAAGGCTCCGTTATTCATTGCCGTACGTAGATTGTCCATATCACCGTAAGCTGTAACCATAACAGTGAGCAGCGACGGGCGTTTGAGGTTTGTAAGTTCGGAGAGCAGCGTCAAGCCGTCCATAACGGGCATATTAATATCGCAGAGCAAAAAATCAATATCGGGTTGTTCTTGTAAAACATTGAGAGCTTGCCTTCCGTCGCCGGCGAAATAAAACTCGAACAAGTTTTTGCGAATTTCTTTGCGAAATCGTTGACTCAACAAATCTGCCATATCCGGCTCGTCATCGACACTAAGTATTTTTATAGGTTTTGTTGATTCCATGTTGAAGTCGGTATGTATAAACTATTGTTAATATTGAATGTTCTGCTGACTAAAAAAAAATGCGAGTTGCATCGTAATCAAAGATTATCGGGAATTGTGATTGTAAATTCGGTAAATTGATTTTCCAGCGATTCAACATGTAGTTCGCCTTTATGCACATTTTTAATTATATCCATACTCATCGATAATCCCAATCCGCTGCCAATAGCCGGTGGTTTTGTTGAGAAAAAGGCGTTGAATATTTTTTCTTTTATTTCGTCGGAAATGCCACAACCATTGTCTTTGATGCTGATTTGTATTTTCCCGGGTATTTTTTTTGTTTCGATATTTAGAACCGGCGAGAAATCGGCATTTTTTTTAAGTTTTTCGTTCAGGGCATAGAAAGCATTGTTTGCCAAGTTGATAATGACACGACTGAAATCTTGCGGAACAAATTTGACGTGTCCGATTTTTTCATCGAATTTAAAATTTATACTTGCATTAAAATTTTGGTCGTTTCCGCGTATTCCCTGATATGCAAGTTTAACAAAATCCTGTACAAAAAGATTGATGTCGGCTGTTTCTGTTGTATGATTGCTTTCGCGTGTACGGGCAAGCATTTGTGTGATAATTCGCAGTGCCCTGTTGCCGTTGTCGCTGATTTTTGTAAGATTTTGTTTCAGTAAATTTGCCGTGTCATCAATATCATCGGCAAAATCTGTCTTTTCTGAGTTTCTGAGATTTTCGGTAATTTCGGCGAAATCGCCTACAAGCTCGCTTGAAAGTTTGGCAAAATTGATGACAAAATTCAGCGGGTTTCGTATTTCGTGTAATATTCCGGCAGTTAATTGCCCAATGAGTGCAAGTTTTTCAAGTTCAACAATTTGTGTTTGAAGTTTGTCGATAGTTTCCTGCGGATTCATAGAATTGGTTTCGGTTTTTTGATTACAAATTGTAAACTTAATAATTTTTCGCCGGATTGTTTGCTTTTTTTCTTAAAAATATTTTTGTTACCTGTTATGTATTTTTCAATCGGTTTAGCATATTTCATAATCATTTATAGACTTATTTACTTAATCAATACAATTTGCGACCAATTCAAATTTATGT
>DYMH01000277.1 GCA_020721645.1 Draconibacterium orientale | reverse complement strand
TTTGATATTCATAAGCATCCTGCCATGTTCCGCCACCCGAATTTTCGTAAGATTTTTGAGTAAACTCCTTGTTGGCTTGTTCGTAATTTTTAAACCGTTCGATGATTTCAACAGCATAAAAATCATTTTTTGAGTATTTGAATTTCGCAATCGCAAATTCAATTTCTTCCATAACAATTAAAATAGTGTTGATTTTTGTAAAAAATCGTAAAAACAATGGTTCGTTTAAAATTACAAAAGTTTTTTTTAAACACTATAGCTTTAATTATCAACAGCTTGTGTTTTAATGTAAAACTTTTGTAATTTCCTGTTTGTCAAATAAATAAAAATATTTAACGAATTATTGTAAAAATAGACGCATTATTTATAGCCTACTCTATTTCAGTTTTGTCCTTCTCTGTTTTTTTTAAAACGACCTAATGTACAAAAATACCGAAATCAGTGTAATACACAATCATGCGAATATTCCAATACTACTCGGGCCAAATTGGGGAATCGTCATCATCGTACATCGGTCCCCACTGAATTTCGGTGAGCATATCGTCTTCAAACCAAAAATTGAGTGATGTTTCGGGAAATGCAATGAGTTTTTGGTCCGGATTTTCGTCCGACGACCAATCTTCATCGTCATATTCGCCCAAATCCATACCTTCAATAGCGTTGAGAAATGCGTCTTTTTGTAAACCGATTAATTTTTTGCCTTTCAAAACAAATTCCGGCGAGCTGACAGCTAATGCACCCAATTTCCATTCATCTTCTTCGTTGAAAGAGGCTGAAAATTCGTATTCATCGTAATGCCACGATTCTGAACCTACTTCGGCATTTTCGGAAACGGGATACGTAAAGTCATCGGTTTCATCGGGTTTTCCCATAAATTTTTCCAAATCTTCGCGCGACCAGCCGAAAACAATTTGCCCTAAACCTTTTCCAATTTGTATTTCTTCAATTTCTTTTTTCATCGGATTATTTTTTATCTGTAAATTTTCTTAAATTTGGCTCAAAGTTAAAAAAAATAGTCGAAAAACAAGCAAGCATTTGGGTTACAAATCAATTTTTATTTTAATACTGAAACTTCTTAGTTTTTAGAAAATACGAATGCTCAAATTGTCGAAAATTTACAAGATATCAATGATTTAACATTAAAATATCAATTAATAAGAGTATTCAACCGCAGATATAACAATCTTTATTTTTATCTAAGAAAAAGATTTCTGCATTTATATA
>DYMH01000276.1 GCA_020721645.1 Draconibacterium orientale | reverse complement strand
TCAGGGTGTTTGGTTCCCCATCAGGAGCGTTATATCGCTTGGATTTTTGATCGAGAGTGGTTGGTGATGATGGCGAAGGTGGGGGCATTGAGTGGAAAAAGTTAAATTTTTTTTGACTGCTTATTTTTTCATTTTCGGCAATGCACTCTCTTTGATCAACTTTTTTTCATCCGATTTTACTTTACGTTCAAGTTTTTTTAGATCCTCAGCTTTGGGCAACTCCTCGGGTTTAATTCCACGTTCTACTAAAAGCCCCCGTACGCTTTTGTTATTTTGGATATGTTCATGGGTAATGGCATTTTCACTATATATATCATTGTGCTTGACATTATGATTGGTGATTTCGGTCGCCAAATTTTTTGCCGTGATTGTAATCGTCGGTAAAAAATCTGCTAAAGAGCGATTATCAGGCACTTCGAGTTTGTCTTTCATTGCTTGTGTCGCGTATCCTCCGAACAACGCACTGTCTCCTTTGGAACGGATACGACCGAAACCTTGGTCATTTACACCACGTTCATAGATATTTTTTGAGAGTTCGGTTTCCGATTCACGTAGTTTTGCACGCGCTTGGAGGCGGTCTTCTAGCTCTAGTCGTTGTTCTAAAATCTCTTGTTTACGGGTTTGGATAGCGAAATAGGTTTGAGCAAAGGCAATTTGTTCTTTTCGGCTGTCACCGTTTTGAGCTATGAGATAGCAGGCATATCGCGTAAGCATAATCTCTTCTATGCTTCTTGTAGCTTCTGACCCGATAGATACCATTTTTCCCACGTGGCGAAAATGGTCTGAAACTTCAACATTTGAATTTTCACATGCGTCTTTTGCTTTATCTATCACATTTTTGAATTTGTCCCAACTTTGGTATCCCAGCATTTTTTGCAAATCCCGCGCATACCAGTATTCCGTTCGTCCATCGTCCAATGTATTAACGATAGCATTAAATTCACTGTGTAATGTTGCGACTGTCTCTTTTTTCATCGTTTGCCTTTGATATTTTAGTTTATTGTACCCTCAGCCATAAAAAAAAGAAAAAATATGACAAATTGCTATAGTATTTTTTAATTTCTTGCTGTGCATACCGTGCAACGATATTTTTTGATTTTCGGTATGACTGTTTTAGCCTAAACGGATAGCATGAAAGGAATCCGTTGTGCAATTGTGGAAAATAAGCCGTTTATGCTAAAATCACGCCACTTTGAACCCATCTGCCATGTTACTACCAAGGAAA
>DYMH01000182.1:2384-5784 GCA_020721645.1 Draconibacterium orientale | reverse complement strand
TGTCGGGTTTAAATTCGCTCACTTCGATTGTGCTTTGGTTTCCGTCTTTATTAAACATTTTTATGGAAACGATTTGCAATTTGTCCATATCAATTTTCATGCGAACACGGCTGATTTTTTTCTTTTTTGGATTTTCGGGAAATAAATCTATCGTGCTTATTTTCACACCGTTTTCGGAAGCTTCGCCTAAAAATTGATATTTATAGCCTTTTTCGTACAAAGTGAACAATTTCGAAGGGTTCGACAACGATTCATCGGAAGAATCGGGTGTCGAAATATTGATTTCGCCTGCATCTTTCAAGTAATTCCAAACAGCCTTGCCGTCCGAAAAAATCTCGTTACCGGGTAGGATTAATTTATATTTTTTACCTTTCAAAAAAGCGTATCCGTTAAGTGTTTCATCGGTTTTTGCTTGTTGATTATTCAAGGTATAAGAAAATTTGATAATCAAAGTTTTATACGATTTTGTTTTCTTCGACAATTGGTCGAGAATTTTTTTTGCTTTGGGGTCTTTTGCCAAGGCTTTTTCGTTTTGGGCGAATAAACTTGCCATGAAAACGCTCAACAAAATGATACAGACTGCTTTCTTCATATTTTGATATTTAAATTCGTTTAAAAAACGCAACATTTTCCGTTTTATTATTTATAATAGAGAAATGATAAAAAAGTTATGCGTACAGAACTTTCTTACATTACATAGTGCCTGAAAGAAAACTCGTAATTCGCTTTTATATTGTGCGATACAATAATATTGCAAGCTGAATTTTTCCCGGAAAACTCTGTGTAACTCCGTGAAAAACTCTGTGTAACAATAAAAAAGCTGTATCACAGGGTTACACGGAGTAAAACACCGAGTTGCACAGTGTTATTCATACGCAAATCGTAGTATAATTCATTTGCACGTTTTCTTGCAAACACTACATATCAAATATCTCAAATCGGGTGTCTAATGTCTTCTATTAATGATGAAAATTTTCAATGACTTTGGGATCGTGTTTGTATCTAAAAATTGCGGTAAAAACAATTCCGATTATCAAAGCATACGCAGCAAAAACAAACCAAATACTTTGCCATTGTCGAACACCTTCGATCGTATAATAGTCGACAACCCAGCCGCTCGATTTAGCTCCTATAAATGCTCCGAATCCGTTGGTCATAATCATAAATAGCCCTTGTGCACTGCCTCTGATGCTTTTGTCGGCTTCCATTTCAACAAAAAGAGAACCTGAAATGTTGAAAAAATCGAATGCCATTCCGTAAATTATCATCGAAAGAATTAAAAGCGATAAGCCGTCGCCCGGATTTCCGATACCAAAAAGTCCGAAACGAAAAACCCAAGCGACCATGCTCATTAACATCACTTTTTTGATACCAAAACGGCGTAAAAAGAACGGAATTGTCAGAATAAAGAGGGTTTCCGAAATTTGTGAAATGGACATCAAAATAATGGGGTGTTTCACTGCAAATGAATCTTTATAAAGTGCATTTAAGTTGAAATCTTCGAGAAATGTTCCGCCAAATGTGTTTGTAATTTGAAGGGCAGCTCCCAAAAGCATGGCAAAAATGAAAAAGATAGCCATTTTACGTTGTTTAAAAAGCACAAACGCATCTAAGCCCAATGCTGTAATCAATGATTTCTTTTTTTCGGTTTTCACCGGCGGGCAAGCAGGCATCGTAAATGCGTACAAGCCTAATAACACGCCCGAAACGGCACTAAAATACAGTTGCAGGTGGTTGGTTTTCCAACCCAATAAATCCACAACCCACATGGCTGCAATAAAACCAATGGTTCCCCATACGCGAATGGGCGGAAAATCTTTGATTATATTAAATCCTTTTTGCTCCAAAATGTTGTACGAAACGGTATTGTTCAATGCAATTGTAGGCATATATGCCATGGCATTGAGAAGCATCACCCAAAACATCAAATCGGCATCTTTAACGGTAGATGCCCAAAAAAGCAACAGTCCGCCAACAATGTGTGCCATGCCGTAAACACGTTCGGCATTTACCCACTTATCGGCAACAATTCCCAGCAAACCGGGCATAAACAGTGAAGCGATTCCCAAAGTTGCATACACGCTGCCCACTTCGCCGCCCGTAAATTTTAAATTCAAAATCATATAGCCTCCCAGCGAAATCAACCACGATCCCCACACGAAGAATTGCATAAAATTCATTACCGTCAGACGGAATTTGATGTTTTGACCCATTTGTATTTGTTTAATGTTATTTACTTGTTTTTGAAGGCGAAAAATTACTAAGATATTTCGGACTTACAAAATATTGTTCTTTTTGCGATTTGACAAATTTACAGGTCTGTAATTTTGTCAAATATTATCGTTGCATTTGGAGTTTGTATTTAACCAATGATAGAGGTCCGAAAACAATTTTAAGGATTTAAAAGATTTTTAGGTTTAAAATCAATTTTATATTTTCACAATATAAATCTGAATACAAAATCATGTTAAACCAATAATTCGCTGAAAACAAGATTAAGACATTTCATTTTGCTAATTATAGAGTATCTATATTTGGAATTTTAATTTTTCTTTCTATTTTTGGCTGATAAAATTTTAAAACAAATTGTAGATGAAAAAATCCCCCCCCGCAAACACTATGCCAACTATTTATTAATCATTAGTTTAATGCTGTTTTCGACAACACTAAACGCTCAATTTATCAACTCTTCCGCCGATCAATCATATATCGGACCGATATACCATATGGGAGGAAATGTTGGTTTTGGAGAAAGCAGCCCCGACCAATTACTACATATCTACGCCGAAACAAGACCTACAATACGTATCGAAACTTATTGTCGCACAGGTATTTTTCGTAGAGAATATTGGGATTTTGAAAACAATGAAGGTGTTTTAAACCTCAATTACAGCAACAACACAACAGGAACTTTTACATATTTTACAATCGGAACCAATGGACATGTGGGTATCGGCACCACAAATCCAGCAAGTTTACTCGATGTTGCCGGAACAATTACCACACCGGGAGGTAATTCCGATAACTGGAACAACGCTTTTGCTTGGGGAAACCATGCTTCGGCAGGCTATATCACCGCAAATTCTTCGGAAACATTAACCAACAAATCCGGTAATATTTCGATGTGGACCAATGATATGAATTATTTGACTTCTTTTACCGAAACCGACCCGCTGTTTGAGATACATCCGGCACACGGTATTATTGCTCCGGATATTTCGAATTGGAACTCCGCTTTTGCCTGGGGAAATCACGCCGATGCCGGATATTTGACTTCTTTTACCGAAACCGATCCGTGGTTTACAGCTCATGTAGCTTCCGGCATATCAACCCAAAATATTACGGATTGGAACTCCGCTTTTGCCTGGGGAAATCACGCCGATGCCGGATATTTGACTTC
>DYMH01000182.1:0-2284 GCA_020721645.1 Draconibacterium orientale | reverse complement strand
TTTTACCGAAACCGATCCGCTGTTTAAGGCTCATGCAGCTTTCGAAATATCAACTCAAAATATTACGGATTGGAACAACGCTCTTACTTGGGGAAATCCGGCAACGGCAGGCTATATCACCGCAAATTCTTCGGAAACATTAACCAACAAATCCGGTAATATTTCGATGTGGACCAATGATGCCGGATATTTGACTTCACTCAACGAAACCGACCCCAAAATAGGTTCCAATAAAACGGATTATCTGTCGAAATGGAACGGTACGCAATTGATTTCGAGCACTATCAACGAAATTGATCGCAAAATAGGTATCGGAACCAAAAATCCGGCTGCCGATTTACACATTTCGGCAAAAGAAACTACGGCAAGCCTGAGAATCGAAAGTTACTACTCCGATTCTGAAATACCGGGTTCGAAGCTACGGGCTTCTTGGGATTTGCGTAATGAGGAAGGAAACCTGCATCTGGATTTCAGCAGAAACGCAACGCTGACAGCCGATAGGTTTGTGTTTACAAAAGAAGGCAATTTTCAAACTCTAACACTTTCCGCAGCATCGAACTTGTTTCGGGTAAATGCCAACGGATATGTCGGAATTGGGACAGATGCTCCTTCTGCTTATCTGGATATATTAGGAACCAACTCCACCGGGTATATGCAAAAAATAGTTAATAACAACGGCGGAGGATCAGCCGGTCTTTTTATCAAAACCGGTTACAGTGGAGCAAATCCCACAATACTTGGATTGGAGAGCGTTGACGGAATTAAAGTAATGTACGTAAAAAGTAACGGCAAAGTGGGAATTGGGACAGATGCTCCTTCGGTACCTCTGCACATTTCAGGGAAAAATACAAGCGGTTACACGGCTGTGATAGACAACAGAGACGCACATTCATCAGGGCTTTTTATAAAAACCGGTTACGGTTCGGTAAATCCCACAATACTTGGTCTGGAAAGTGTTGACGGATATAAAGGGATGTACGTAAAAAGCAACGGCAAAGTGGGAATTGGGACGGAAAATCCGCAATCGAAATAAGAAATTTACAACGGCGATATTACTTTAAAAGCCCCTGCCAACGATGCCGGCGATTTGATATTTGCGAAACAAGACGGCACACAATTGGGCAGAATCTGGACGCAAACCGCCGGCATGAGCGGCTTATTTCTCAGCAGCGGCGATAATAATGCCGATTTATTTGTTAACCAGGACGGGAATGTTACCGTTGGTTTGTCGCAAACATCGAATTTATTGGTGAACGGGAGCGTAAGCACGCACGACATCGTAAACATCAGTACTGATAACGACAATGTTTTAACTTTTCAAAACAGCGATAATTCGTGGCAATATATCAGCTTTTACACAAACAGCACACGAAAAACATGGATGGGAATAGATCCGAACAACAATTTTAATATCTCAAAGGAAAACGGGGGAAATATTTTATTTAACGGTGCAAATGTGGGGATTGGGACGGAAAATCCGCAATCGAAATTAGAGGTTTACGGAGATGACCTCATAGGGCAATTGACTGTTCATACAAGTTCGGGGTCTATCAACCGAAAATCGGGTATTAATTTTAAAGTCGATAATGTAAATTTATGGCAAGTTTATACCGATAACAGCGATGATCAAAATACCTTTCACATTAAATATTTAACCGATGACAATAATCGGGTTTTTTCTATTAAAACCAACGGAAACGTAGGCATCGGCAAAATCAACCCGACGGAAAAATTGGAAGTGAATGGCAAAATTCGAACTTCCGAAGTATTGATTACACTGGACAATTGGAAAGATTGCGTCTTTTACGATAATTACAACTTAATGCCTTTGCCGGAATTGGAAGTTTATATCAACCAAAACAAACATTTACCCGATGTACTCTCGGAAAAAGAAATTCTCGAAACGGGGCTGCCTGCCGGTGAAATGTCGAAAATACACATGCAAAAAATCGAAGAACTCACCCTGTACATTATCGAACTCAATAAAATTGTGCAAAAACAGCAGGAAGAAATTGAAAAACTCAAAGCGGGAAAGTAAAACGGGACGCAAGTATTTAGTATCAAGACACAATAATTCTCTCATTCTCAAATTTTCACATACTCACAATCTCTAATTTGTAAACTCGATGAAGCAGCTTATTTTTGTCATTCTATTTTTCGGCTTTGAGGTGGGACAAGCTCAAACAAACGTTGAATTTGCCTACGATGCTGCCGGAAATCGCGTTCGGCGGATAACAATTGTTCTTGAAAGAATAATGCCGCTCGATACCGTGAAAATCGATAC
>DYMH01000181.1:4464-5807 GCA_020721645.1 Draconibacterium orientale | reverse complement strand
AAAAACAGTACCGGGAATAAATTAGATGATAGGTTTTAATTTATTTGCATAACCGATATTTAATAAATCAGATTTTTACAAGCAGTAAAGGAAATTAAGACCTGTTGGTTTAGAAAAAATAATTGAATAATTATCAGCAATAAATAGTAACTTTGCAGGCATTTTAGAAAAAATCTATAAAAAAAACGTTCTTATGGCAAACAAGCAATATACAGCCAAAACTTTTCAGGGACTCGAACACGTGTTAGCCGATGAGCTGGCTCGCTTGGGGGCACACGATATTAAAATATTGAAACGTGCTGTTGGTTTTACGGGAGACCGTGAAGTGTTATATAAAGCAAATTATCAATTGCGAACCGCCATTAAAATTTTGCAGGAAATCGCTTTTTTCGATGCAAAAGATGTCGATACTTTATATCAAAAAGCAAAAAAAATACGATGGAGCGATTATTTAACTGTCGATGAAACTTTTGCCGTAAACAGCGTTACTTTTTCCGAAAAGTTTCATCATGCCGGTTTCGTTTCACTAAAAGTAAAAGATGCCATAGCCGATTGGTTTCGCGACAGATTCGACCGCCGCCCATCAGTAAATGTCGATAATCCGGACATCGGTTTCGAGGTTCACATTGCCGACACAGGCTGCACCATTTCGCTCGACACATCGGGGCAACCGCTTTTTAAAAGAGGTTATCGCTTGGAGCAGGGATTGGCTCCGCTGAAAGAAGTTTTAGCTGCCGGAATGCTTATGCTCTCCGATTTTCAATCAAAAAAAATAATCCTCGACCCCATGTGCGGCACAGCTACACTGCTTATCGAAGCGGCAATGATCGCATACAATATCCCGGCGGGAAAATTTCGGGAACATTTTGCTTTCGAGAAATTTAAAGATTTTGATGCTGTTATTTTTTCCCAAATCAAACAAAAAGCCCTCTCGGAAGTTAAAGCCAATGCCGATATTTTAATCACCGGCGGCGATATTGACAGAATGACAGTGGTATCGGCTCGGCGAAATATTAAAAATGCAGGTTTCGAAGACATTATCACCGTTCACACCCAAAGCTTTTTTGATACCGAAAAACCCGGCGAAGAAGGTATCATCATCACAAATCCGCCCTATGATATTCGTATAAAAGCCGAAGATGTTGAAAAACTCTACGACCAAATTGGAACAAAACTTAAACACTCGTTCAGCGGTTATGAAGCATGGATACTGTCCGGAAATGTAGAAGCCACAAAAAAAATAGGATTAAAACCATCAAAAAAAATTGAACTTCTGAATGGTCCGGTAAAATGTTCATTTCAAAAATTTGCTCTGTATCAAGGCTCTAAGAAAGGGAAGGGCA
>DYMH01000181.1:0-4364 GCA_020721645.1 Draconibacterium orientale | reverse complement strand
AAATGTTCATTTCAAAAATTTGCTCTGTATCAAGGCTCTAAGAAAGGGAAGGGCAACAAGGAAATTGAAAATAAATGAAACACCCATGAACTCGCTTAGCACTTTTAAAGTGCTTAGCGAATACACACAAAGCAATGAAAATGAATTATTTACAGATGAAAAAAACTTGTTGCAGGCACAGAAAGTAAGAAAAAATAAAAATCAAACAAAATATTTTGCTATGGGGGAGATATTATGTGGTTTTACTCACCGAAACTCCCAATAAAAAAATAATTATGTTAAGATAAAACCATCTTTTTACGAATAATTCGTAGGAGAAAAATCAATTTTTTAAAAAATATTTACAAAATATAAAATTGTTTTTTATTATCGTATTTTTTATATCTTTGTCAATAAAAAAGTTTAATTTTCCGATGAAACTTTATGGAATTCGATGTATCTTTATGGTATAAACAAAATGTAAGTCAAAATTCGGTTTTGGCTTATAAAGGTGATATTACAGAGGATATTATATCGGAAATATTATCGGATATTGAACAAAAACTCGAAGTTTCGGAAGAAAACACTAAATTGATAAAGAAATGCTACAATGTTACCGTTGAAGCATTACAAAATTTATTTCACCATACAGAAAATACACCCAAAGAATTAATAAAAGAATTAGGCGAGCGTTTTTCGGTATTTGTTTTAAAAAAACAATCTGATGCAGTTTATAAAATTCAAACAGGGAACTTTGTAAAAGAAAAAAAAGTTAAATTAATCAAAGACAGGACAGAACAAATAAATTTTCTGTCCAATGATGAATTAAAAATATTGTACAAAATAATTCTAAACAACGAAGAATTTTCAAAAAAAGGCGGCGGAGGTTTAGGTTTAATTGACATTGCAAGAAAAACAGGAAATAAATTGACAGCAGATTTTTATAAATGTAATGCAGATTATTTTTTTTTCAGTTTAGAAATCGTAATTTCGTAGTTGTAAAAAGTACATAATCGTTATAAATGAACAATATGGATCCAATTAAAATTGAAGGAACACCCAAAACTCCGACCGTAGAATTTGACGCAACAAGCGGGAAAATTGAAATTAAAGGACGGTCAATTCCCGAAAATTCGATTGAATTTTACAAGCCATTAGTTGATTGGTTAGACCAATACGCCGAAAATCCGAGTACAAAAACCGAGGTAAATATTCAATTAGAATATTTCAATACCAGCTCATCGAAATGTATTCTGGACGTTTTCAAAAAACTTGAAGTTGTGCATAAAGCCAATAAAGAAGTTGTGATCAACTGGTTTTATGAAGAAGATGATGAGGATATGCTCGAAGCCGGCGAAGATTATCAATCCATTTTGAAGATTCCGTTTAAAATGGTAGAAATTGAAGATTAATGGCAAAAGAATGAGCTCGGAAATTTTGTTTGTCATCGAACAAAAAAAACCAATCGATGAGATTGGTTTTTTTATATCATTATTTTACTTCCATTAGACACACAAGTCGTATCCCATTCTTAAACACCGGATTTGATTCGGAAGGAATGTATCAAGTTGAAATTTCACAAGTGTCCACTAAAATAAAAAAAAGTTCTTTGAAAATATTGTAATCAGTAGCATACAGCAAGATTTTGTTGCGTGACGATTTGAAATTATGTTCGTGCGAAAAATCCTTCACATGAACACAGGCAAATATGTTTTCGCACAACTGACCGAATTTCTTCCGCAACGCATTTTCGACGGCATTGTCTAAAAATATAACGGCAACAAATATGTCAGGCATTTTACTTGTTGGAATCAAATGTTGTGCATGGTTTTCGGTCAATTAACAAACCGAGAAAGTCTGCGCGATTTGATTATAGCCCTCGAAGCACACCAAAGTAAAACGTATCATCTTGGTTTAGGCAAAAACGTTACACGGAGCAATTTGGCCAAAGCGAATGAGAATCGTAACAGCAAAATTTTTGAAGAATTTGCATACCATCTCATTGGCATTGCACAGGAAAAGCTCGCCGGTGTAGATTTCGCAATAAAAGGAAAAATATATGCTTTTGACTCTTCAACCATTGATTTGTGTCTCAACATATTTTGGTGGGCTAAATTCCGAAAGGCAAAAGCAGGAATAAAGCTTCATACACTGTACGATGTTGTAACACATATTCCGGCTTTTGTTCACATAACCGCTGCAACAGTTAATGATGTCAATACCATGGATGTCATTCCGTATGAACAGGGTGCATTTTATATTTTTGATCGGGGATACGTGGATTTTGCACGGCTTTTTAAAATAACTCAATTAATGGACTTTTTCGTAGTCCGAGCCAAATCAAATCTGAAATTCAGGCGTTTATACTCAAAAAAAGTTGATAAATCGCAAGGTGTCCGAAGCGACCAAATCGGAGTTCTGACAGGATTTTACGTAAGTAAATTCTACCCGGAAAAATTACGAAAAGTAAAGTTCTACGATGAAGAAACTTCACGAACATTCGTTTTTTTAACCAACAACATGGAATTAACAGCTCTTGAAATTGCTTTTTTATATAAGAATCGTTGGCAGGTAGAATTGTTTTTTAAATGGATAAAACAACATTTGAAAGTAAAATCGTTTTGGGGTGTTTCTGAAAACGCTGTCAGAATCCAAATATATTGTGCAATTATTTCATACTGCTTGGTCACAATCGCTGGTCATGATCTGAAAATTGAACGATCGACCTACGAAATTTTACAGATTCTTGGGATCTCGTTACTTGATAAAACTCCTGTAAAAGAGCTATTTACGAATCCTGATTACAATAATGTCAAAGAACTGAATTTTAATCAATTGAAAATCAATCTATTTTAAGTGGACAGTAGTGTTGAAATTTATAAAAAAGATAGAACAAATTTAAAAATAAAAAGATGTCAGGTATCAAAGGAAGTAAAACAGAAAAAAATCTGTTAAAAGCATTTGCCGGCGAATCGCAAGCCCGTATGCGTTACGATTATTTTTCAAAACAGGCAAAAAAAGAAGGTTTGGAACAGATAGCCGCAATTTTTGAAGAAACCGCAATTAACGAAAAAGCTCATGCCAAAAGATTTTTTAGTTTTCTGGAAGGCGGAGGTGTTGAAATTACAGCAATGTATCCTGCCGGATTGATTGGGACAACACTCGAAAATCTGCAGGCAGCAGCCGAAGGTGAACACGAAGAATGGACAGAACTCTATCCCGAATTTGCCAAAATTGCCGATGAAGAAGGTTTCAAAGAAGTTGCCTTAGCTTTTAAAATCATTGCAAAAGTTGAAAAAGCACACGAAGAACGCTATCGCACCTTGTGGGCAAATTTGAACGAAGGAAAAGTCTTCAAACGCGGAGACCGAGTGATTTGGAAATGCCGCGAATGCGGTTATTTACACGAAGGAACCACGGCACCCGAAATTTGCCCTGCATGTCAACATCCAAAAGCGTATTTTGAAATTAAAGAAACCAATTATTAGACAATCAAGAATATTAATATTTTATACTCCGGTTTTTTAATTCTTCGGAAAAGAAAAATAATAAAATTGAAATAAAGAACGTTTTAAATGAAACTACTTTTTATGAAAATTAAAACTCTGCTTTTTTTTACATTGGTGATATTGATATTTTCGGCATGCTCCAACGAACCCTTCGACCCGGCAACAACCGATATTCGTACCGAAATTTCAAAAGAATGGAACGTTACCGAAAATGACGGTTCCGGCGATTTTACATTCTTATCACTAATCACAAAAGATGCCTCCGACGAAACAAAAGTAAGTATCACAAATTTTCATAATTTGGCATCGGTTAAAGCAACGGTTTTTTCGGACAGAACCATCAGTGTTTCCGACCAAACACTGGCAGGTTCGGCAACGGAATTAAAAAATTGTGTCGGAACAATTTCCGATACCTACCAAACCATCAATTGGACATACACCATTGTGGATCAGGACGGCGAATTTTCGGTAACAGCCGTTTACACAAGCGGGAATATCAGCAAAAAGAAAAAAATATTCAGTAAATTGTAATAAAAAAAAAGCTGAAATATATTCAGCTTTTTTTTTTGGAACTTCGGTTTAAGTAATCGGACAGATTTATTTGTATGAGTTCAGTTTAAAAAGTTATAAAGTAGAAAGTTTATAAAGTTTTAATGCTGAAAATAAGGACTTAAATTTAAATTTTTATTTTTAAATAAATTGCTGATTATGAGAGATTTACGCTTTTTACTTTTAAACGTTATACTTTTTATACTTGGCTCTTGTATATTATAATGTCCATATTCTTATTAAAATCAAATTATTACTTCATTAACCATTAATAATGCGAATCAAGGGTTGAAAAAAATCGTAAAATATTCTGAATAAATCTTTTAG
>DYMH01000180.1 GCA_020721645.1 Draconibacterium orientale | reverse complement strand
ACCCCTTTTAAAAAGGGGGAATTACGACCGTACTTCTAAAAATAAATCTTTACAAGTAGGTAACTTTACGGATAAGCATATTTTATTTTATACTTTGTAATATTTAATCGTACGATTTTTAGCGTAATCAACACATCAACGCATTTTTGCGGCACTTCTACAAGCTCAACGCCCGAATCACATCAAAACAATTCCACTTCAATTCGTTGAATAAACGCTGTGAGCCTGTATCTCATACCAATTCCGGCTTCGGAAAGTGTCATTAAAACAGAAATTTGCTCACCGTCTTTGTTCAGAATAAATACTTCGCGACGCATATTGGTTTCAACGTGTTCGTCTATTTTTAGGTAGTTCCCCAAATAATTATCTCCGAAAGAGTTATCAATTGGTGGTAAGAGTATAGAAATATCTTTGTTGAGGACTATGTCTCTTTCAAAGCCCCATAAATCCTCGGCTGCTTTGTTGAAAAATTCCACAATTTTATCCTGATTAATGGTTACAATGGCATCGAGCATGCCTTCGAGAGTTTTTTCGTTGAGCAATTTAACAGTTTCTATTTCCCTGAATTGCTGTTTCATTTCTTCTCGTGATTGTTTCAATTTTCGACTTAAATCAACTTTTGCCTGTTGTAATTTTTCTTCCTGTAGTTTAAGAATTTCGGTTTGTTCTCTGTTTTTTGTTTCCATCATGCGTTGTTCGGTGATGTCGTTGCCGATGAAAATAATTTTTGAAATTTCATCGTAAATATCGCGAACAATAGAAAATGAACCATAGAACCATTTCTCTTCGTTGTTTTTGGTGGTTCTGCGAATGCGTCCTTCAAAGGGAATCCCGTTGAGAATATTTTTCCAAACGGTTTTAAAATCATCAACTTCATCGGCATTGATAAAGTCGAAAATATATTGGTCTTTGACTTCGTCTAAGCGATAATTCAGAGCATCGAGCAAGCGGTTGTTGTAGTCGATTATTCTGCCGTCGGGCATGTATTCGGCTTTCAGCGAGCTGTGATTCAGGGCGTTGATTTGCCCTTCGTAGTCCAAACTTTGTTGTTTTCCGCTGGTTGTGTCGATGCCTAAGAAAAGAATTTTTTCGGGATTTCCTTCAAAATCGCGAACACTCACATAAGTTGCGATTGTCCACACATCTTTTCCGTCTTTGGTAACGTGTTTCATATCTCCTTCAAAATGTTTTCCTCCGTTAATAAGGCGTTCCCAAAGGTCATCGAACCAAATTTGGTCTTTTTTGTTGATAAAAGTTGTGATATGTTTTCCTTCGACATCGGAATTTGATTCGTAGCCTAAGATATTGAGAAATTTTGTGTTGGCATAGGTTAAAATTCCGTCTTTGTTATATTCGGCACGTATCATTGTGTGATTCACCGAATTGGTGAAACTAACAAATTGTTCGCTTTGTTGGGCTGCTTCTATTTGCAGGCGTCTCATATCATCTACGGTTCGGTGCATTTTTTCTTCCTGTGCCGCAAGTTCTTTGGCTTGTTCGCGCGATTCTTCGAGCAAACGGGAGGTTTGCATATTGATTTTGAGGTTTGTAATGGTTGTGGCAATACTTTCTGCGACACGTTCAACAAACTCGATTTCGTACTTTTCGTAAATTTTAAACGATGCAATTTCTAAGGCTCCGTGTATTTGCCCTTCTTCGGTTTTAAGCGGAACAATAAGAATGCAGCGAGGGTTTGATTTTCCCAGCCCCGATGTTATTTCGACAAAATTTTCGGATACTGAATTGATGAAAATGGTTTCTTTTTCCAAGATACATGCCCCCACCAATCCTTCGCCCGGCAAAATGACTTTATCCGAGAATTTTTTTCTACCGTAAGCAAAAGCTGCAATTTGCTCGATACTGTTTCCGGATTCGCCGTTTTCACGCAAAACAAAAAATCCGGCTTGTTGTGCATCGATATATTTTACCAAGTTGCTGATAACGGTTTGAGCGAGTTCATCGAGGTTGTCGCTGGTTTCCCGCAAAATAGCTCCAAACATTGCCATACCTTCGGCAATTCGATTGCGTTGGCTGTCTTCCGATTTGCGTTTTTCTTCTTTGATGTTACGTTCGGCGAGTTCTATTTTGAGTTTTGTTAAGGCTGTGCCGAGTTTATCGTTTTCATCGAATCTGAGAAATTCTTCTTCTGCGGCTCCGGAGCGAAGTTTTTCTACAAAATTGAAAACCTTATCTGCGTTTTCTTCATTTTCATTAATTTTGGTTTCGATATTTTGTATTATTGTTTTCAGATAACTGCCGAAATAATATCCAATAAGTGTGAAAATGATAATGATAATGATGCTTGTAACAAGGTTTGTTGGGTTTTCGGAATAAAAGGTGATAATACTTTCAAGACCTATTGGTTTGTCTTGTGAACTGATTTCGGTGAGAAGTGTAATAAAACGAAAGATGATTGCAGCCAAGAGCCACAATACAACTGAAAGTCGAACAATATTTTGTTTTATTTTATTCACAAACCTATTATAAATTAACAATTATCCATAATCCATTATCCATTATCCATTATCAATTGTCCATTGTCCATTATCAATTGTCCATTATCAATTGTCAATTGTCCATTGTCCATTGTCCATTGTCCATTATCCATTATCCATTGTCCATTATCAATTGTCAATTGTCAATTATCAATTGTCCATTGTCCATTGTCCATTATATCAAAGTGCTAATTTACATAATAATTTTTCAAGTTTACAATACTTTTTTTTTAAAGATAGATTATTTGTGGATATATTTTTGAATAAGTGCGTTAAATTGGATAATTGTATAGGGTTTTGAGAGAAATTCTGTGAATCCGGCAGCTATGATATTATCAAAAAATTCAAATTTATTATGTGCCGTTAAAGCGATAATGGGAATCGATTTTTTTGGTTCCGAGAATTTTTTTCGAATGAATGTTGTGGTTTCAATTCCGTTCATAACAGGCATTTCAATATCCATAAGAATCAGGTCGAAGTCCTCCGACTCGAGCATTTCGAGTGCTTTTTTTCCGTTCGATGCTACTCTGTAATCACTTCCGGTGTTTTCGATTATTGAAATGAGTAAAAGTTGATTTGAGAAAATATCATCGACTATCAGGATTTTGGATTTTTTCATCGACAAATCATCTAAATTTTGAGAGGATATAGGGTGCAATTTTATCTAAGGGCAAGACAATTGCATCTGGGGCGTAT
The DNA here is from genome assembly GCA_020721645.1 of Draconibacterium orientale. Classification (GTDB taxonomy): domain Bacteria; phylum Bacteroidota; class Bacteroidia; order Bacteroidales; family JAADGE01; genus DYMH01. Next base: position 2,636 of record DYMH01000180.1, on the reverse strand, counting down.
TTTAGGGCTTCTTTGGGCATTCCATAAACTACCGATGAATTTTCGTCTTGGGCAATATTGAATGCACCGGTTTCTTTAAGTTCACCCATGCCTCGGGCTCCGTCGTCGCCCATGCCGGTCATGATAACACCCACGGCATTGCTGCCGGCACAATAGGCTGCCGAACGAAACAAAACATCGACCGAAGGACGATGTCGGTTCACCAATTGACCGTCTTTGAGCTCTACAAAATATGTTTGGTCTCTTCGTTGCAGGAGAATGTGTAGATTGCCTTGTGCAATAATTGCTTTGCCTCTTTCGACAATATCGCCGTTTTCTGCTTCTTTAACGTTAATTTTACATATCTGGTTCAGGCGTTCGGCAAACGAATAGGTGAATTTTTCCGGCATGTGTTGTACGATAACAATACCGGGACAGTTCACGGGCATTTGCTCCAAGAACACTCGAATGGCTTCTGTTCCGCCGGTAGATGCTCCAAGTACAATAATTTTATCGGTAAAAGGCAGTGTGCGGGCTTTTACTTTGGGCAAAATAACATCGGCAGAATATTTGGGCTTGATGTCGATTGGGGAATATTGCTTCTTCATTTTTGAAGCGGCTGCGGCTTTTACAATGTCGCAAAGTTTCACTTTGGCTTCTTCGATAAGGGTCGGAGAGGAGAGTTTTGGTTTTTCTATAACATCTACCGCTCCGTATTCTAAGGCTTTAAATGCAATATCGGTTCCCTGTTTTGTTAAACTTGATATGATGATAACCGGAATGGGGTGTTGCTGCATGATTTTTTTAAGGAATGTCAAACCGTCCATGCGAGGCATTTCAATATCCAAAGTGATAACATCGGGTATCTGTAATTTTATTTCGGCAGCAGCTTCAAACGGGTCTTCAACGGCTGCTGTTACATGTATTTGAGGGTCTGAATTTAAGATGTCTTTCAGTACCGAACGTATTGTCGGTGAATCATCTACAACCAGGACATTCAGTTTTCTGTTCACAAAATCAGGGTTTTTAGTTGAATGAACTAAATTAGATTTTTTTTTGCGAGTTTGCAAATTTTATTATTTTTCTGTTCCGATATATCTTTGGCGAACTTCGCCGGTTTCTGTATAAAAAAGGATTTTTCTGCCCAATTTTCCGCCGACACTCGAACTGACAATCGGGATGTTGAATTCGGATAAATATTCGCGTGCCACGGCAATATTACGTTTGCCGATTTGAAATTGATTGGTTCCGGATTCTATCACTTCGCCTCCGCCAAATATTTTGGCTTTAATGTCGCCTCGTTTGCTTCCCAAATATTCTAAGCGGGAAAGGAGCTTTTCGATGGCAATATTGCCATAGCGAGGCGAAGCCAAACCCTGACCGTTCCATAAAGGCAACATAAAATGATTGATTCCGCCGATTTGTAAAACCGGGTCCCACAGACATACCGCAACACATGAACCTAATATCGTAACAACTTGTGCAGGTTCCGGTTCGGCATAGAGAGAGGCTGGATATAGAAATATTTTTTTCATGTACTTTTTTTAGATTTTGGCTACATGGAAGTCCACGTACAAAAATTTCGTGTTTTCAGATTCTCTTCTGCACAGAGTCGTGTTCTTTTTTTGTTTTGCTAAAATCGTGGACATTTCATTAATTCGTTTTATTTTTTTCTGCGGATTTGTTAAAATATTTCATCATCTCCAAAAAAAACTTCATTTCCTTCGAACGAAAAATCATCAATATTTTCGCTGTTTTCCGGTTCATTGATTGTAATAGTAAACAAGGAACCTTCGCCTTTTTTGCTGTCGATGGTGATATTGCCGTTGAAGAGTTCGAGAAATGCTTTAACAATTGATAATCCCAAGCCGTGTCCGCGATTTACGGAATTGATGCCTGAATCGAGCCGCGTAAAGCGGTCGAAAATAATTTTTCGGTTATGTTCCGAAATTCCGATGCCATAGTCGCGAACTGAGACTATCAGGATTTTATCGCTGCTTTTAATGTGTATTTCGATTTTTGTTCCTTTGCTGAATTTTATGGCGTTACTCACTAAATTCGACATAATCAGTTTCAACTTTTCGGAATCTGTTTTGAAATAAAAGGTTTCGGTTTCAGGTATGTCAAATTCGGTGGTGAGTTCTACGAAAAGTTTTTTCGATGCCAAATCGTTTTTAAAATCATCGATAACTCCTTGTATTACTTGTTTGACATCGACATTCGATAGTTGCGGATAGATATGACCGGCTTCTATTTCGGCGGCTGCGAAAATGTTTTTCAATTGAAAGTCGAGTTGAAAGGATTCAACAAAAATCAATTGTGCCAATTTTTGAACTTTTTCCCAATTGTTCTCTTTTACTTCCAAAATGCTTTTCGACAAGCCCAAAACCGAGGCAAAGGGATTGATGATTTCGTTGTTGATGTTGGCGATAAAATGGCTTTTTAAGGCTTCCGAAGCTTTGAGTTTGTCGTTCACTTCTTGCAATTCATCGGTTAAAGTTCTTAAATCATTTATGGCGTGTTCTTTTTCATCGAATCGCGCTTTTAATTCTCTAAGCAATACTTCGTCGGTTATTTTTAGTTCGCTCATTGCCGATATATTATTAATTGATAATTGATAATTGATAATTGATAATTGATAATTGATAATTGATAAT
>DYMH01000179.1:3051-5840 GCA_020721645.1 Draconibacterium orientale | reverse complement strand
ACATAAATTTGAATTGGTCGCAAATTGTATTGATTAAGTAAATAAGTCTATTTATGTTTAATAACATATATTAACTTTTTTATGAATGAGTTCAGTTTAAAAAGTCATAAAGTAGAAAGTTTATTAAGTTATAATACTGAAAATAAGGATTTTAAGTCAAATTTACATCTTTACATAAATTACTGATTATGGACGATTTTACACTTTTCACTTTCAAACTTTATACTTTTTATACTTAACTCATGAATATATACTGCACGCGGTCATAAATTGCGTTTTACAAATTGTATAACAATATGATATTAAAAGCAATCAGCATATCAGCACATCAAAAAATCAACTAATCAAAGGATATCTAAAAAAAAGAAAAACGAATCTTCAAGTTAGATTCGTTTTCGAAACATGCAATTTGTTTGTCTTGATTATTTTACGGCAGCAAATTTAAAATTCAAAATTAAATTACTGATTTCCGAAGGATTGTAAGGGTTTAATGCGTTCATGGCAGTTAAAAGCGGTTCGTAAGCGGCTGTGGGCGAGTTCCCTGCGATAACAAATCCATCTGCATTAAAAAATCCCGGAGCCTGAGTATTGAACAGTAAATCATCAAGTTGCGTTTGTGTGGGTGTAACGCCCCATTGTTGGAAAAACCACGCATTGATTCTATTTGTGAAGACATTTTTGATGGAATAATCTTTCAAAATAACGTTTCGGTCGTTCGAGTTCAAAGTCGAAGGCGGTAAGCCAACTTCGGCAGTTCCCAGATTTTCTGCATCATCGCCGGCTGCAACAAAAGCCCAGTTGAAGCCTACTTCATCGGTTGTAAATAATGTGGCATTCGGGTGATTTGTGTTTCCTTTGATTACAACAAGTTCGCCTGTTCTGCCGACAAACATTTTTAAAGTGCTGACAGAATAAGGCTCATTTACGGGCAAGGGAAGTCCGGCAACCGATACAGTCATTTGGGCATCGTAGCCGTTTTCACCGGCTTCGCTGTAATCGATGCGGAACATGGAATTTGGATTGTTTTCGTTTTCAGTTCGGTTGATATTATAGGGTTTCAAAATTGAAATTCCTTTTATGGGGCTTCGATTCCAGAATATTTGCAACGCAAAACCTTGGTCGGTATTTGGTACCGATTCCGCATCGGATATATTCAATTGATATTGCCACAACGCACCTTCAAACTCTGAATTTTCGATGACTTCTACATTTTTTACACGTCCGTCTTCATCGCTTGTAAAAGAAAATATCATGGCATGATTGAGGTGATATTTTCGGATTTCGCTCATTATCATTTCGGTTAATTCGGCGGAGCTTTCTCCGATTTTGATAAAATTATTTAAGTGTTGATAGATTTCATTACCTTGCATCACGTCGTCTTTTGCACTTTTATTTACAACGGCATTGTTACTTATCGAACTCGGAATATCAACTTTGAAGGTTACGGGAAGAATATCGTCCGTTTCATCGGTTAAATTATTTTGTTTACAACCGATAAATGCAATGGAGAGAAGGAAGAAAATGCTGAGGAAGAAGCTGAATTTTTTCATGACTTTTGATTTTTTTAATTTATTTTAATTTGATATTTTTTTCTGAGAACGTTCTTTGAATATGATACACAATCAAAATATTTTACCCTGATTCATATCTAAAAATAAGAAAACGTTTTACCGATTGGGTTTTGCAATTTGTCAAAAAGAAAAATTTCATTTTTTTTAAAAGATGTTCATTGTGTATCAAAATTTTAAAAAAAGCCAAAAAATTAAATTAATTAACAACCATCGTGTCCGAAACCACCGAACATGCAGCAAAAAATCCGAGAGCACCGTCGCTGAGATTTGTACGTACATTGTCGTGGGCAACATCGAAAAATCCGCCTCTCCATTCGGTTTCCGACAGTAATGAGCGAATAAATTCGGCATATTGAGGGGCGAGCGAGTATTTCCGTTCTACAATTTGAGTTCCTGCCGGAAAATAGACAGGTTCTTTTTTGGGGGCAAATATTTCGTTCACATCGAGTGTTTGCAGAGTATAATAATAGAGTAAAGAATGAGCTTCATTTTCCGGAAATTCATCAAATACGGGAGAATGCGAGCGGTCGATTTGTATTTCATACATCGCCGATTCGTTTAAATCGAAATTTAAGGCTACGTTTTTTACTGTAAAAAGATTCGATACGGAATCCAAAGAATATGTAAGCGGAACCATAGGAGTTACAGGTATCATATGTGCTGAGGCAGAATAAAGTTTCTGATTTATTTCTATCAACAAAACATAGGGTTTATTGATAACTCCCGCAAAAGTATCAACCGAAAGATAAATTCCCGAACCGAGAGGATTTTCTTCAAATTCACGAATTTTATTTCCTTCCAAAACGTGAACTTGTGCATTAGAAATTGCAACTCGAGGAGCATTTAGCTCAATTTGACTTTCGCAGACAGAGATGCGATGTTGTTTCAGCTCGTTGGTTATCATGCCTTCAACAACAACATATTTTTTAATATTTGCTCCAAAATCCCATTCAGTTCTCTCTTCGCAAGACAAAAAGGTAAACATCACAAAATTGAGAAATAAAAATTGCTGAAGTTTGGATTTCATAGGCTGAGAATTTAATGTGCTGTGTGGAAATGTGAAAATGTGGAAATGTGGAAATGTGAAAATGTGGAAATGTGAAAATGTGAAAATGTGAAAATGTGGAAATGTGAAAATGTGAAAATGAAGGTAATGAATGTAATGAAGTGTGTCTTGAAACTTTATACTTTATACTTTATACTTTATACTTTATACTT
>DYMH01000179.1:0-2951 GCA_020721645.1 Draconibacterium orientale | reverse complement strand
ATACTTTATACTTTATACTTTATACTTTATACTTGATACTTTATACTTGATACTTGATACTTTATACTTGATACTTGATACTTTATACTTGATACTTTATACTTGATACTTCACACTTGATACTTTATACTTGATACTTCATACTTGATACTTTATACTTGATACTTTATACTTAATACTTTATACTTAATACTTTATACTTAATACGTTAATTCTCAGGGCAATGATTTGAAATATTCGTTAAGCAGGTTTTCAGCTGCTTGATAAGGATTCATCAATCCGGTGACTAATAATTTTTCATATTCAAGGATTTTTGCGGCACGATTTTCGTCAAGAAAAAATCTGTTTTTCAATTGTTCCTCAATGGTATCCATCATTCTAAAATGTGCTTGTTTTCGTCGGTTTGAAAAAAGATAGCCGTTTTTTTTGGTTTTCGATACATAATTTTCGATAATATGCCACACATTCTCAATTCCGGTAGCTTCCAAAGCCGATATACAAGCAGTTTGGGCTTCGACACCCGATTCGTGAGCAGGGAAAAAGTGGAGTGAGTTTTTATATTGCGAAGCAGCCAATTGAGCTTTTACGAGGTTATCGCCTTCTGCTTTGTTAATAATCACGGCATCGGTCATTTCCATAATTCCTCGTTTAATTCCCTGCAATTCATCACCGGCACCTGCAACCAAGAGAAGGAGAAAGAAATCGGTCATTGAATGCACAGCCGTTTCCGACTGCCCAACGCCCACTGTTTCCACCAAAATGGTATCGAAACCCGCCGCTTCGCAAAGAATAATGCTTTCGGCTGTTTTTCGAGCCACGCCGCCGGGCGAGCCAGCCGAAGGCGATGGTCGAATAAAAGCACCGGACGCCGTGCCGAGACGCTCCATACGGGTTTTATCGCCTAAAATACTGCCGCCCGAACGTTTGCCCGATGGGTCGATTGCAAGCACGGCGACTTTTCTCCCCTGTTCCAGAAGAAACAATCCAAATGTATCAATAAATGTACTTTTACCCGCTCCCGGAACGCCTGTGATTCCGATTCTTATTGATTTTTCGGAATACGGTAAACATTGACTGATAATTTCGCCGGCAATGATTTGATGTTCGGGTAAAGTACTTTCTATCATTGTGATAGCACTGCTTAAAGCACTTATATTTCCCTTGATAATTTGTTCGACAAATTCGCTTGCAGATTTCGATGTTTTTCGTCCTGATTTATATTTTTTAACTGCATCTACATTAATAATTTCGGGTTGCGAAACTCCTTTTTGAACGTTTAGGGCAGATTTGTCATCGAAGGTTATTTTTTCTTTCATTTTTCAACAAAATATTCACCAAAATTAACTTTTTTGAAATAAAGAATTTCATTTGACCCATTTTTTTTTTGAAAAATATTTTTTAAACGAACACATATTCATACCTTTGAAAACTGATTTGGTATGCGATATTTTCAAATCAAGTTTTTCAAATATTTAGTTGAAAATTGTTTTGTAATTGGAAAGCGATTTTATTGATAACAATTTATTAATCAATAACATTATGTTTAATACAAATTTGATATGCTGTTTATCCAAATAAAATTATATCGCTTTCGATTCTATTATTTTATAACTTTACAAACATTATGAGTAAAGGCAAAGTGCTTGTTATCGAAGACAGTGATTCGATACGCGGCTATATACAGAAAGTATTGAAATTCAGCGGCTTGGAAACAGAAGAAGCCCAAGACGGAACCATCGGTTTACGGAAAACCGAAGAATTTATGCCCGATATCGTTTTATGCGACATTGTGATGCCCGGAATTGATGGATTTGAAGTTTGTAAAAGACTCAAATCAAATAGTATAACCAAAGATATACCGATAATTTTTTTATCTTCTATCACACAAAGTAAGGATATTGTGAAAGGTTTTGAACTTGGAATTGTTGATTATGTTACCAAACCTTTTAACGACTACGAGTTACTGTCTCGTGTCAATACACACATTGATGTTAAAAAATCGCGGGATATTATTGATTTACAACGCTACGAACTTAAAAAAATCAATGACGAACTCGATTCTCGGAATACACAATTGCAAAAGTTGAACGACTCTAAGGACAAAATATTTTCAATAATCAGTCATGACTTACGCGGACCGATTGGTTCTTTTGAAAATGTTCTGGAAATTCTTTCGGGCGATATGTTGAGCGATATTGAAAAAACAGAATTGATGGACGAACTCAAAGAGCAATCGAAAAGTATTCACCAAATGCTCGAAAATCTTTTACAATGGTCGTTAAGCCAACGTAAAGAAATCTATTTCAAACCATTGAACGTGTCAGTTTCAGAGATTGCCGAAAGTGTAGCTCACTTGCTTTCATCGGGTGCTCGGAAGAAAAATATTGAAATAGAAATTGCCGTTGATGAAGATATTAAGGCTTTTGCCGACCCTGATATGTTGAATTTGATTATTCGGAATCTTGTATCGAATGCCATAAAATTTACGCCCGAAAATGGTTTAATCACATTCACAATTTATGCCAAAACCGGATATGTTGAATTTCATGTAAAAGACACCGGGGTAGGGATTCCCGAAGAAAATATCGATAAAATATTTAAAAACAACGAATATTTTACAACCAGAGGTACAAATTACGAAAAAGGTTCGGGATTGGGGCTTCGCCTTTGCAAAGAATTTGTTGAGAAACACGGCGGCAAAATTTGGGCTGAACGCCGAAAAGATATTGGTACCGATTTTATTTTTACATTACCCAATATGTAGTAATGGTTAATTATTAATACGAATCAAGAGTCAAAATTTATTTTAAGTGATTGAAATATAGTTGATTAACATTTTGAATAGTAATCCTGAAAAGGATTTAATATGAATAACCGCAGGTGTAACCGGTGGCATAAAACCAAGAATTAACAACTCTGAAAGAGTTGAATATGAATTGATTCAACCCTTT
>DYMH01000275.1 GCA_020721645.1 Draconibacterium orientale | reverse complement strand
TAGGGAACCTCTAATAATTTCCCTATAAAGCAAAAAATTCGCCAGTGCAAAGCTCATCTTGAAATTGAGCGTGGAGTTTCGTACATCGGTTGAATAATTTTGATAATTTTAAAGTCAATCCGTAATTGAAAACCCATTTTGCCCCCATTTATCTCTCCAGAAAACAATATCTGCGCATATTGTATAACAAATTACTCATTCCGACTGATTCCGAAATTCTTTCTTTCCCAATGTAGCGAAGGTAGTCTGCGCCCATCCAGTACATCGCACCAAATACATGCTCGACCTTGGCACGGACTTTGGATTTTTTCTTATTCATTTCTTTTTGCTTATTTGTCAGTGGACGATTGCGATACCCCTTCTCGTGAATTTTACTTTTATATTCCATCTCTTGCAATATTTTTTCGATCTCTTCTGATTTGTATGCACTGTCCCCCCAGAGTGGTTCTTTGCTTTTTCTTGGTTTCCCGATGATTTCCATCATGGGCACGGAGTCATGAACCTCTGCCGAGGTTGTCTTATAGTTAAGGATGATACCTGATTTTTTATCCGCTACGATATGATTTTTATAACCATAATAGTTCTGCTTATTTTTCTTTGTCCATCGGGCTTCCGTATCTTTTTGGTTTTTTTTGGCATCATTCCAGTCAGGAGGAACATTCCCTTCCTTGATTTGCTTGTTTTCGTCACGGGAATTTCTCGATCGAGGCACTTCAACAAAGGAAGCATCAATGATCTTTCCGGATTTTCCGATTAGGCCTGCTTCTTCAAGTTGCGATTGAAAAAGGGCAAATATTTTTTCTGCAATGCCTAATTCTTTAAATCGTTCCCGGTATAACCAGATTGTTTTTGCATCCGGCATGTGATAAAGTGTTTCTCCTTCACAGACAAACCGTTCAAAACTACGCCGATCTTTTAGTTGAAATTCCATCTGGTCATCCGATAAACTATAATATCTTTGCAAAATTAATATTTTGAACATCATTACTGCATCGAATGGTTTTCTTCCTGCATTTTTTTCATTATCGGGATTATTTGCCGGACGTATTGACTCCAGGATTTCACGAAAGGACTCCCATTTTATTTTTCCGTTCAAGGCCATAAGCGGGTCACCTAACTTGGTCAACTCCTTAAGACGATCAATTTCTTCGAATAAACCCCTTTGTTTCATGACAACCCTCCGATTTGTGAAATGTTACAGGCAATATAATACAAACAAAATCAATCGTCAAATTATTATTGTC
>DYMH01000039.1 GCA_020721645.1 Draconibacterium orientale | reverse complement strand
TTGTAAGCAATTGATTAAAATCTAATTGTATGTTTACAGGTTGTAGCATGATTTTGTTTTTTTGATATTACAAATATACGATATACTTATTTTTTATAAGGTGTTCGGCGGTGTTCTTTCGACATTTTTTCTAATGTGATTTTGTCGGCATGGGTGCAATAATTTTAAAATTCATTAAGAAATTGTTCTAAGGATTTTTTTCTTTTTTGCCTTGACTCATTTTTTCAATTTCGGAAAATGATTCTTTCAGGTCGGTTTTTAACATTTCCCTTTGAGAATTCTTTTTGTTGTTTGATTCCGTAATTTCTTTGTTTTCGGAACTCGAAACAAATTCAATAATATTTCCGGTTGTTTCACGAATAGTGAAGTTAAGTTTTAACAATAGGTTTGTTAAAAAATCGGCTTCGTCTTTATTTTTTGGCTGTATTACAATTGTTTCCATTGGGATAAAATTTTCTTTATTTTTACAAATGCAGTTTTTTAAATTATTTTGAAGTGAGTTTTTTTTGTGGGGGAATAATCGGAACGTATTTTCTTAATGATTCTGTAATGTCAGCTTTATCTCTTTTTGAAACTCTTCATAAATCCATTCGCCGGAAATTTCCATTTCGCCTTTATTCCAAGACAAAAAAACGGTATCAATAAAAACTTTTTTGAATTTATTTTTATCCAAATATTTACTGATAGATTTGTGTTTTGAGTTTTTCAGAAAGTTTTCAAAATCAAATACAATTGTTTCATTATTGTAAAAAACAATATCTAATTTATAGTCGTTCAAATAATTGACTTTTATAATTCTCATCTCATTTTATTTTAGTCTTTATCTTTTTGCAGCTTATTTTTTCATTCAGAACAAAAAATTTAATCCATAACTGAATAATGTCATATTTGTAAACCTCAATCAATGTTTCCAAATCTTTTATTTTTTCGGTCGGTATCATTTCAAAACCTGCAATTTTTTTATAATTTATTTGTGTAATTATACCGTTTTCTATGATAAACTCAACTTTTGTTTGATTCTCTTTGTAAAATGCGTGTACATGTACCGATTCGTGTTCGTTGGAATAAAAACGTAAAACCAAACCCAAATATTCAAAAAGTTTTGGCATATTAAAATTTTGATGTTTAAGCAAAGGTACAAAAAATCGACTGAATTTTAATTATTTTTCCAAATTATTGAATGCCTCTAAATATTGGCTTGTTGCCTGTGTGCTGTCAAGTCCTAAATAATGTTTCAATGTTTCGGGGTTGTTTGCAGAAAATTTTCCGAAAATTTCCGGTGCAACGCCCAAACTAAAAAGCAAAGATACACAGGTTTTTTTAGATATTTTGAAACTCAAAATTTCGTGCAACTTGTAAAAACTGCTGTTTTTGTGTTTGCCCCAATTTCCCTATTTTTTACTGATAATTTCAAACCGGGTCGAAATTTTTTCGCCCTTTTCATCGACCAAAGTTAAAAGATGTTTTCCTGAATCAGGTCTCAAAGCAATTTGGTGTATATCTTTTGTTTGCCCTACAAGTTGTTCATCGATATACCAATAAATTACGGCATCATTTCGGCGATGTGCTGCTTCAAAAATGGTTTTACCCGGTTTACCGTCTAATTCTATGGGGATGTAGATTTTTGTTCCCGAAAAAGGATAAAGAATTTCTATGTTTTTTAAAGGATTTTCGGAGCTTCCGGCACAATCATCGCGAAACGGCGGAAGAAAATAATAATCGGAATGTTTATTCTTATAGTAACTTTCGGCAGTCGGAGGTAAGATAAACCACGATTTTGTTACAATATTAAACGGACTTTCGCATTGAGAATTGACCTGAAATTTTTCGGTTTTATCTAAATGAACTAATTTATGATATGGGCAAACAGGGAATCTGTCGGCGTTTTTTGGCAGTAATTTTTTTTCCTTTTCGTTACAAAATTCGGACGCAATGTACCCACTTTGGCTGCACGTCTCAATTTCTGTCAAGTCCGAGTTTGGTGTTTTGAACCACTCCGGCGAATCGGGGAGTATATCAAAAATCTCGAACAAAATCGGAGCCGCCGCCCGGATTCCGATAAGCCCTGCCCTGCCCTCACCATCAGCATTTCCGGTCCAAACACCCACGGCATATTTCGGCGTAACACCAACCGCCCAAGCATCGCGAAAGCCAAAACTTGTTCCGGTTTTCCAAGCTATTTTTTCGGAAGATGTAAATTCACGCCAAAAATTTTCTTCATCGGGACGCTCAACATTGACCATAGCATTGAATGTGAGCCAAATAGAAGAAGCACTGAGAAAGGAATTATCCTCGAAATTTGTCCAATACGATTCGAGTTTATTAATACTGTCTTTATCTAAATAATAGTTGGGCTGATGAAAATCCGATTTTCGATATTTTCCCCCAAACTGTTCAAAATGATTTAATGTTCGTGCCATTGAGGCATACATTCCGGTTATATCCCAAAGAGACCCTTCGCAACCACCCAAAATGAGTGATAAGCCGTAATGGTCAGGTTGATATTGAAGCCCGGTAAAGCCAATTTGTTTTAATTTGTTATAAAATTTTTCGACACCAAAATTCTGCAACATTCTCACAGCCGGTATATTCAGAGAGCGTGCCAAGGCATGTCGGGCGGAAATTGCACCTTCGTAACCTTTACTATAATTTCGCGGTGCATATCCGTTTATTTGTGTCGGAATGTCTAAAACCAAAGCATCCGGTAAAATTTCGCCGGCATCAAGCATCGAAGCAAAAAGAAAGGGTTTCAAAATACTTCCCGTACTTCGTTGGGATTTAATGATATCAACTTGATTGCCGTGTTTTTTGTCCTTAAAATTATGGATATTTCCAATATATGCAAGAACTTTTCCTGTCTCCACTTCTATTACAATAGCAGATAAATTATTAATTCCGTTACCGGAAAGATAAAAATGATTTCGTTCTACTATCGAATAAACCGAATTTTGTAGCTCAAAATCAATCGATGTTGGAACAATAGAATTTTTAAATTTCAATTTACCTGCCTGCACCAACAGATGCGGTGCTGTGTTGGGAAATGGTTTGGGTTTTTCGGGAATTGACTCATCAACAGACAATTGGTATGTTTCATAGTCAATTATCTTTCGTTTGTAAAGTTTTTTTAACAATTTATCCCTTTTCAATTTCAGAGCAGAGCGATTCTTCCCGATATGAATGAGTGCCGGACTGTTTGGTAATACGGCCAAAGTTGCAGTTTCTGCCCAATTCAGGTCGTTTGCCGTTCTTCCGAACCAACGCCACGAAGCAGCTTCCAAGCCCACAACATTTCCTCCGAACGGAGCATTTGTGGCATATAAATTGAGAATTGATTTTTTAGAATATGAAAATTCAATACGAACAGCCCAAAATATTTCGATAATTTTTTCAATAACTGTTCTTTTTTCTTTTCCCCTCCATAATCTCACGACTTGCATTGTAATTGTACTTCCTCCGCTGATTATTTTTTTTCTTTTGATATTTTGAACCATTGCTCGTCCAAACGCCACCGGGTCGATTCCCCAATGGTAGGAAAATCGCTTATCTTCAAACGTTGTGATGGCTTTGCGAAATTTATCAGGAATTTGCGGAGAACTCGGAAAACGATACTGCCCATCATCGGCAATATGAGCTCCGAGCAACATACCTTTTTTGTCAATAATGACGGTGCAAACAGGTTTGTTAAAAAGTTTTGACGGCAGAATCAGCCAATATATAAAAACCAACATTCCTAAAATAGACAGCAGAACTTTTCTTTTTCGTTTAATTTTCAATGATTTATCAGATGAGTGAAAATTTATCGGTTTCTGGGTTGTACGTGAGATTGTTTTCTTTTAAACCTTTATTGAAAATATCAAGTGTTAATTTTCCTGTTCTCCAAAGAATTAACTCTTCTTTTAATTTTGTTATTTTAATAAGAAACATTTCTTTTATTTCGTCCGGAATAGCATTTTCAGAATCAAACTCATTTGTATCAATATCAACCTTTTGTATTCCGGTTGTGGACATTAGATTATCCAAGCCGTTTTTAAAATTTTTCTTAATCATAATAAGCAATCTATTTTAAGAATTATAAGTTAAATATTTGATATTAAGCAAGTTATCAAGAATTAATTTTAGTGAAAATTGAAAGATTTTTATGCTTCCACAGTATTGTCTGCCATTTTTTTCTCCATTTTCAAAACTTCTTTTGCAAGCCGGGCGTAATCATCGGCACCTGCACACGCGGGGTCGTATCTGAAAATATCCAAACCCACGCTTGGTGCTTCGGCTAATGCGATGTTTTCTCGAATTTGTACGAAAAATACACGGTCTTGAAAATACGTTTTAATGGTTTCCAAAACATCGCGATGCAAAATTTTACGACGGTCGTATTGTGTTACGAAAACGCCTGTTATTTCAAGTTTTCGATTCAATCGTTTTTTTATTTTATTGATAACTTCAATAATCTTCGTTAATCCTTTAATTGCCAAATAATGAGGTTGTAAGGGTATAAAAATTTCATCAGCTGCCGTAAAGGCATTGATTGTTAGCAGTCCTAATGACGGCGGGCAATCGATGATAATATAATCGTACTGATTTCTGAGCGGTTCGAGGAGTTCGGCAAAAATGTATTCGCGACCGGCTTCGGATGCCAACTCCGATTCTGCACCCGATAGGTCTAAGGAAGCCGGAACAACGTCTAAATTTTTATATACATTAATCGGTACCAAAGCCGATTCGCCTTTCAGTGCAGAATATACTGTTTGCTCCGATTCTTGAACGCCCAAACTGAGTGTCAGATTCGATTGCGGGTCCATATCAATAAGCAGGACTTTCTTTTTTAAATTTGCCAATCCTGCACCAATATTAACAACGGAAGTCGTTTTTCCAACGCCGCCTTTATGATTACTGATTGCGATAACTCGTCCCATTTGTTTGAATATATATTTTAATTTTAATCTGATAAATACAAATTTCTGTCCGGAAATTTCGTTAAAGATATGAATTTTCTTTGAAGTGTAAAATATCGCATGTGATTTTATTTTAACTGTTTATGTTTATTTCACATACACGAAACATAATATATTGATTTACAATTATATATCTAATATTAATTTACAGTAAACATTACAAAAAAAATGCCGACAGAAGCCGGCATTTTTTATCAATTAATTAGAATTTATTCGGGGATACTAAAAATTATAACATCTGCCAATCCTTTTGACCCTTCTGAGGGTTCGTATGTTGGTGTTGATAAAATTGATTCTGTAAATGACGTACTTACAAAAATACCGGCACCTGTTGTTGTGGTGGGTGTAATTTTGCTTGCCGAAGCTGATAAATCGGAAACATTAGATGTTGGGATATACCAATTTCCTTTTATTTTACTTGCTTCCGGTACTGTTTCGCCTGCTAAAATTAATTTTCCGTTGTACGATAAAATAGCTTCAATTCTCTCGCCGCAACGATCTCCGGCGTCGCTGCTTGTAAAATAATTGTATTGTTTTTGTATTGTTCCGTTGAGGTCCATTTTGTAAAAACAAGCATCGCCAAATTGCGAAACATCATAGCCTGTGTATGCCCCTTTGCCACCTATGTAAAGGTTGTTGTTGATAATTCTGATACTCGAAATATTGTTTCTGTCGTTGGCTTCGCCTTGCATTTGTTTTGCCCAAAGAATATTACCATCGGAATCTGTTTTCACAACACCCAAATACGATGAAACGCCTCGAATATCAGCAGCCAAATATACATTTCCGGCAGCATCTAGATCGATATCTGTCAATCTGCCTGCGAAACCGATATTTATACGTTCTGTCCATTCTAAAACGGACCCGTTTCCCGAGAATTTCATTAAAAAGCCGGAGTTGTTTTTGCCTTCCCAACCTGCTATATAAACAATACCGTTTGCATCGGCTTTTACGGAATATCCTCTGTCGTTGTATCCTTCGGAAAGGTCGATTCCCAAATATGTTGCAGGGTCAATTTCGCCGGTTTCGGTATTCAAAATTAAGAGAAACAGTTGCGATTCTTCTTGTCCGTTTCCTGCACCGGTTGAGCCTGTTACAAAGATTTTATCGTTTGCAATATCCAAAGCAAAAGCCTTTGCTGCACTTTTGGCTAGACCGGAATTGTCGGCAGCCCAAAATTTTTGCCAAAGCAATGTCCCGGAGTTATTTATTTTAGCAACAAACACCTGATTGAAGCCTTGTTTCGATGTTCCGGCAATATAGACATTTCCTGTGGCATCTGTTGCCACGCATCGCGAACCGCCTCCGCCTTGTGAGCGTCCATTTTCGGAAGGCGATGGTTGAAAGTCCTGATTTTCGGTTGCAAAATTTTTCGCCCACACCACGTTTTGATTTTCGAGATTAACTTTTGTAAGGAAGACATCTGCTGCATACCCGTCGGGTTGCGAGGTTCCTACAAAATACATATTTCCTGAATTGTCGATAACAGCACCCGAAAAATCGTCATAATACGTTGTACCCCAAGCTTTTTCCCAATTGAGTGTGAAATCTGCCGGCGTTCTGTTTGCATCCGGATTTTCGAAACGGTCTGTTTGCATACATGCAGCAAATAGACTGATACTTAAAACAATTAATGATAATTTTTTCATTGACTTATGG
Source organism: Draconibacterium orientale (assembly GCA_020721645.1). Taxonomy (GTDB): domain Bacteria; phylum Bacteroidota; class Bacteroidia; order Bacteroidales; family JAADGE01; genus DYMH01. The sequence continues at coordinate 19,149 of DYMH01000039.1, read as the reverse complement.
TTTTGAAGAGTTTTTAAAATTATAATATTATAGATATTTTATGGCAAATAAAATTTTTCAGCAAAATCTGTTTTATGGAATAAAAATCTCAAAAAAAAAATTGAATTTAAAATTTTTGTAAAATAAATAAATATCCCGCACGTAGCGGGATATTTGAGATTTAAAGTTTTAATAATCAGGTTAAAACATCATTTAACTTTTGAAGCCGGAACCGGCAAATGTATCGAATTTAACAACGAAGGTCCGTACGAGGCTTCGATTCTGTCGGCAAAATACGGTGTTCCGTAGGAGCCGCCGCCCATAAAATCTTCTTTTACCAAAATATCTTTTTGCAATCGAGTGCCGTATTGGCTTTTGTAAACGACATCGGCTTTACAGGTTCGATACAGAATCGCTCCGAGCGAATTTGTTACAACTTTCCACAGTGTTGTGGTTGCAACGTCGATAATTTCAAAATCGCCTCCGGTGTTCGATGTTTTCAATTTGCTGTCCACCGAAACCCATTCGCCGGTTGCATGTGATAATTTTTTGGCAGAACTGCTGTTGATTAGGGTGTTTCTGACAGCTTCGGTAACAACAATTTCGATTGAAGTTTCGGCTATTGCCGGCAATTTTTTGAAATATTCCGACGAAAATTCGTATGAAGAGTTCAACGGAATACTTTGCTTTGAGAATGCTTTTAATGTCAAAGTATGTTTTCCGGATTTTAGATTGCCGCTGTATAAAATATCAAAAAGTGCGTAAACTAACGGATTTTCCGTTCTGAAAAGCTTCGACTGATTAAAACCGGCTTCAACACTTCCGATTCCGGCATCTGTTTTAGGAAGGACAACGAAATTGAAGGATTTATCGGCTGTGTAATCGTTGTTTTCTAAAAACGAGGACCAGTAAACTAATGGTTGTCCGTCGATAGATACGTAAAATTCGATGTTGCCTTCATCGTAATCGCAGGAGGAAGCTTGGCACCATTTCATGTTATAATATTTAGGTGCTTGCGGAAGTTCGAGGTTTGCTTTGAGTTCGGCTGTTCCGGGAGTAAAAGAGATGCTGTTGAATGTGAATTTGCCCTTTTCATCGGCTTTCAGCGGGCGAAGATATTTTGGTCCGTTTTGAGCTATTTCCTCACTGCCGGCTGCATCGCTTACAACTTTTACGGTTCCGCTGCAAACAACGGTTTGAGGTTCGGAGGATTCGCTGCTGCTCAATCCAAATTCAACTTTCAGAGTGTGGTTGCCTTCTGTCATGCTTGTCATTGCCGAGGCTGCGTACATTTTCGGAACACTTTTTTCTTGAAACAGTTGTTGAAACACCCAAATATCTTGTTCGGTTTCGAGCATGGATTGGTCGGCAGAAATTTTTTCGATAAAATCAGGATTAATGTTCAGAGGAATATCAATATAAGTCCATTTTTTGGAATAATTGCTAGCAAAACTGTACGGTCCGGCTGTAAAAGATTTGTTTCCGTCAATATAAACTGTGATAAAACCATAAGCAGTAAATCCGGCTTCAAAGCCTTTTTCTTGCAATAACTCAATCATTGTTTTACCAAGATTCATGCGAACATAAAGTTCATCGCCCACGTTCACTTCTTCTTTAAAACCGTTTGGTTTGAATGACGTGTAAAAATCGCCTTTCCCATTTTCCATAATGTATTGATTTATTGTTGATTTTAAAATCGAATATTTGCCTGTTGCGTTTTGAGGATTTAAAAAAGCAACTATTGAGATGAAAAAAAATCCCAATATGCAGGTTTTGATAATTTTTGATGTTTTCATAATAATCAGAATTTAATTGGTTTATGTAAATATTAATAATAAAGTCATATCAAATCGGTAAAAGTGGTATAATACCGTAAAATATTGGTGAAGTGGGGAAAAAATTGGGCTAAAAATTGATTTGTAAATGGAATTGATATTTTCAGAATCCGATTGGAGATTAAAGAATATTAATTCGTCCGATCAAATTATTTCGATAATTTTGACTGATAATCAAAAAAGTTTTTTCAATATACACCAGATTGTCTTCGATAGCTGATATTTTATTCAAAGCCACGGCATGAGAACGATGTATGCGAATAAAATTATCGCCCAAACGCTCTAATACAGTTTTTAGAAACGCATGCACAATGTGATTTTTACCCGTTGTGTGAATAATTGTGTAATTATCCATTGCCTCAATCCAAAGTATTTCATTGATAGATATTTGCTGTAAAATTCCTTTGACTTTTATAAAAAGGTTTTGATTGTCTATTTTAAAACTTGAATTTGATTCTGAAAATTTCTCGAATTTACGAAAAGCCAATTGAATATTATTGTACAAATCGGCATCTTTAAAAGGTTTGGTGATAAAACCCATCGGATTTGCCTCCAAGGCATCGGCAAATGTTTTGCTATCTGTGTAAGCAGTTATGAAAATAATAGGAATGTTGAATTTATTGAGTATTAATTTACCTAAATCAATTCCCGACTTTTCGCTGTTTAAATTGATATCGAGCAAAGCAAGATCGATTGTGTCTTCGAGCAGAAAAGGCAGTGCATCATTATAATTTGTTGCAATACCTGCAACCTGATAATTCATTTTTTGAAGTCGCATTTCAATATCCAAGGCAATCGAAAATTCATCTTCAATTATCAAAATGTTTTTAGCTGTTTGGAATGTCATTTTTAAGGGGATAAAATTCAAAATATGCTTGGGTCCCTTTTTCTGATTCGATATATAATTTCGATTTTAATTGCAAAGCCAAACCGCTTGCAAGCCTGATTCCCAAAGATTTAGATTGCTTTATATCGAAACCTTTCGGCAATCCGGAACCGTTATCAGAAATTTTGATACACAGAAGCTGATTTTTGGTAAAACAATTGACATTTATTAATTTATTCAGTTGATTTGAAAAAGCATGTTTGATACTGTTTGTAAGCAATTCATTGATTATCAATCCACACGGAACTAATTGGTCGATACCTATCTGAACCGATTCAACATCAACTTGCAATGTGATACCCTTTCCCTTCAAATTAAACGAAGTTTCAATATAATTGCAAAGATTTTGGATATAATCTCGAAAGTCGATTTCGCTCAATTTTTCTGATTTGTAAAGGTTTTCATGTATCATCGACATGGCTTCAATCCGCGATTGGCTTACTTTCAGAATTTCTTTTGCACTCACTTCGTCGGTTTTTTCGTGCTGTAAATTAAGCAGACTCGAAATGATTTGCAAGTTATTTTTTACACGATGGTGTACTTCCCGTATCAATATTTCTCGCTCTTTTAACGAAATATTTAATTTTTTATTAAGGTTAATATTTGCTTTGTTTCTTTGAAATAATAGGATAATTAAAATGATTGTTATTGAAATACCTGAAATCAAAAAATAGATACTGCGTTGTTTTAATTTGTTTTGCTTTGCAATATTTTCTGTGAACAATATTTGATTTAGAGTGCTGTCTTCCAATTCTTTAATTATTGCTTCTTTATTTTTTAGATTCAATTTGGTTTGATATTCTGCAATTAAATTATTTCTTTCCTTACTGAAAATCGTATCTTTTAATATCTGATATTTTTCTTGAAATTCGAGAGCCTTATCAAATTTTTTCAATTCCTTATAACAGATATATAAATAATAGTTAATATCCATTTCCAGACGATTTAGTTTCAGAATTTGAGCCGAATGCAGAGCTTGATAGAGATTTTCGATTGCAGGTTGATATTTTTTTTGTAAAAACTGTGCACGCCCCAAAAACATTAAACTTTCAACGCTTCCTTTCAAATAATTTATCGAATTAAATTTTTCGTAGGATTGATTGAATATTATTTCGGCAGCCGAATATTTATTTTGAACCATTAATATTTCGCCGATACGGAGCATGCAATTATTATAATCTTTTGTTCTGTTGAATTTCGACCAAATTTTTGCCGATTCTTTGAAAAGAATGAGTGCCGAATCGGGATTCCCAATTTTCATTTTTAAATTGCCCGTATCGTATAATATCCAAGCTTCTTGCAGTTTAGCACCTGCCATTTTGTAAAACTTTCGCGAAAGATTAAATTGCACACCTGCTGCCTGAAACTCGTTGATTTTGACCAATAACCCGCCAATATTCGAGTGCAATTCGCCAATATTTAAAGTATCTTTAAATTTCTCGAAAATCTCCAATGAGGAAAAATAGCTGTTCAATGCTTTATCATAATCACCTTTTAATACAAGAGTCTGCCCCAGATTATTTAAGCCGGCAGCAACACCTTTTTCAAAATCATCTTTTTTATTCAATTTGATACTTTCATTGAAATGATACTCTGAACTGTCGTATTGTGCAGTATTTTTATAAAGAACACCCAAAAAATTATGAAAATATGCCATATCCGAAATGTCATTATTTTTTATACCGTATTTCATACCGATATTACAATATTTTAGTGCAGAATCCGGAGCATTATGATAATATTCTTCTGCTATTTCTGAAAAAATGAATGCTTTCTTTTTATCCGAAATATTTGTCAGAATAGCTTTGCGAAGTGAATCAATCTTAATATAATTTTGAGCCGTTGATTTTGTTATTACGTATAATATTATAAAAAGTATAAGAATCAATTGTTTTATCATACTCCGAAATTTCCGGTTTAAAAAAGTTTGCAAACACTTTAATTCAACTTTCCCGAAGGTATTACTCAATTTAAAATGTTTATAATCAACAATATTGTAAAAAAAAAACTTTAAGTGCAATGTTCATTACCTAATTCATTAATCAATTTTTAACTTCTTCAAATTTATTGAATATCCGGTTAATGAACAAATTTAGATAATAATTTATTTTATTGTATATCAATACATTAAAATATTATTGTGTTTGCAAAGGTAAATATAAACAGGAACGAATTTTTTCAAATTTAAAAAAGAGCAATATATTGATACTTTTGCAGTAATCTTATTCCTTATTTTATGAAAATTCTGATTGTTTTAATCTTTCTATTATTCGTTGTTGCAATAGAAATCTACATCTATTTTGGGCTGAAATTTTCTTTGGGTATCGAAAAACCAATGATTGTTAAAGTTTTGTATTTTTGCTCATTATTAATTTTTTTAGCAGGAATTTTCCTTTTCCTTTTTAGTTTTAAAACTTCTGCCGGTTCGTTAAAATTGACAGCGAATATTATCTTTGGAATCGGATTTTCGTTATTTATAGCAAAACTTTTCTTAGCCACATTTTTTCTGGGGGAAGATATTTTAAGAACTCTGAAATATATTTTCGAGAAAATATCGAGTTCTAATTATCATCAGTTTCTGCCGCGTCATCGAATTACCGCACTCACAGGGCTTGTAGTCGCTTTGTTACCTTTCTCGGCTATGGCTTATGGAGTGATATTTGGAAAATATGATTTCAAAATTCACACAAAACAATTGGTTTTCAATGAATTACCTGCATCGTTTTCCGGATTCAAAATTGTTCAAATTTCGGATTTGCACTTGGGAAGTATCGATAGTAAAGAAAAAATTGAAAAAGCTGTTGCTCAAATTATCGAACTCAAACCCGACATTGTTCTCTTTACAGGCGATATGGTAAATAATTTGGCAGACGAAGCGGAACCTTACATCGAAATTTTCGCTCAAATTAAACCCAAATACGGAAAATTTTCGATACTCGGAAACCACGATTACGCATTTTACTCGAATCTGAAATCAGAAAAAGAGAAAACCAAAAATATGGAAAAATTGTGCGAAATTCACCATAAAATGGGTTTTCGTCTCCTTAAAAATGAAAGTACAACAATAACAAACGGAATCGACAGCATTCGCATTGCCGGAGTTGAGAATTGGGGCTCGCCTCCATTTCCTCAATTCGGCGATTTAAAAAATACGCTTGCCAATGCCTCCGATTCCGATTTTATTATTCTTTTGTCGCACGACCCGTCACATTGGGATTTGGAAGTTAAAAATTATAGCAAAAAAGTACATCTTACTTTAAGCGGACATACTCACGGAATGCAAATCGGACTCGAAATTCCGGATTTTAAATGGAGTCCCGTTCAATACAAATACAGCAAATGGAGCGACTTGTACGAAGAAAATGGGAAATTCCTCTACATTAATCGTGGATTCGGTTTTATTGGCTACCCCGGCAGAATCGGTATTTGGCCTGAAATAACTGTTATAGAATTGCGAAATCAATAATGTTATCGATTTAACATAAAATATACCGGCAAATGGTCGCTGTAACCGCCAAAATATTTTTTCCCTACGTAAGTTCTGCTCGGCGAACTTTCACCTGTTTGCAAATTTTTGTACATAATAAAATCTGCCTTAAAAATTGTTCCGGCTTTCGAATCAATGTTCCACTTTGCCGAACGACTCATTAAATGTCTCGAAACTATCAAATTATCCAACATGTTCCAGTTCCCTTTGAAAGAATGAGTTCCATCGCCTTTAAGCGACTTTTCGTAAAGCAAATTATACAAATCATCAGTCGGTTTATTCGTGGCTCCTAATACATTTTCCAAACTTTTATTTGTTGGTTCATCGTTAAAATCGCCTGCTATAATAATATCAGAATTTTTGTTGATTTTCAACAACGAATCCACATGAAATCGAAGAATTTCTGCTGTTCTAATTCTTTGTGGTTCGGTCTTTTCTTCACCGCCGCTGCGTGATTTCCAATGATTTATAAAAATATGCAGAGTATCTTTTTTGGCAATAATACCTTTAATATAGAGAATATCACGAACTTCGTAATCTGTTAAATCTGCGAGATTTACATGAATTTTTCGATGAATAATGTATTTGAACTCAGCAGGTCGATACAAGAAAGCAACATCGATGCCTCGTTTATCGGGACTGTTTTCGTGAACAATTTGATAATTTCCGCCTTCAATACTTTTTTGTTTTACCAAATCTTCCAAAACTCCTCGATTTTCAATTTCACACAAGCCAATCATTTCGGGCAATTCATTCGAGTTCACTTTACTGATAACTTCAGCAAGTGATTTTAATTTCTTTTGATATTTTGCGGTGTTCCAATTTAGCTCGCTTTCAGGTGTAAAATCGCTGTCGTTCACATCGGGAGTATCAATGGTGTCGAATAAATTCTCGACATTATACGACATAAAAGTTAAAGTCTTTTTTTTGTTATATTTCGGAGCCTGCCCAAAAATAGAAACGCCAAACATCAGAGTGATTGCAAATAATAAAAATATTTTTTTCATTTGTAAAATATTTCAGTTGAGATATAAAATTTTTAGTACTTTTAAAGCGTTCAAAAGTACACTATTTTACATGAAATTTAATATAATTTTAACTAATTTTTAATATGAAAAAAATAATTCTCGCATCATTGGCTATAATTCTCAATATCAATTTATTTTCTCAAATAGCACCAAATACATATGTTGTAAAATTTACGGACAAAACAGCAAACGGTTTCAGTATTTCGGAACCTTCAAAATTTTTATCGCCACGTTCGATTCAAAGACGCACAAAATTTAACATTCCCATTACCGAACAAGATTTGCCTGTAACACAATCCTATATCGACAGCCTCAAAAAAATGGGATTTCAAATATATGCCGTATCAAAATGGCTTAACTTAGCTGTTGTTTATAGCGAAAATTCTTTGTTAATCGACCAAACAAAAAAATTGTCGTTTGTTTCTCAACGCTCTATAAATCAACCTTTCAAAGAAAATCAAAACTTAAAAAACAAACCCGACAAAATCAAACTTCCGATTATTGAAAAAGATACAAATACAATCCTTTCCTACGGATTATCAGCAAATCAAGTTAAAATGTTGAATACTCAAATTCTTCATAATAAGGGTTTTATGGGACAAGGTATTGAAATGGCAATATTAGATGCCGGATTTTATCATGCCGATAAACTGCCGGCGTTCGACAGTATTTTTACAAATCATCAAATCATTGGTATTCGCGATTTTGTTGAAAGAGATAATGAAGTCTATGCCGATGATACACATGGAATGATGGTTCTTTCGACCATCGCCGGAAATATTCCGGGGAAACTGATAGGAACATCACCAAAAGCAAAATTTTGGTTAATTCGTACAGAACAGGAAAAATCGGAATACATTGTAGAAGAATATTATTGGCTTGCCGGTGCCGAATTTGCCGACAGTGTTGGTGTGGACATGATTCATTCATCACTTGGTTATAATGATTTTGATGACAAAGTGAACAGTCATCTTTACAAAGATATGAACGGACACACAGCACCCGCTTCAATTGCTGCTATGCTTGCCACACGGAAAGGAATATTAGTGGTTACAAGTGCCGGAAATGAAGGCAACGATCCTTGGAAATACATTTCGGCACCTGCCGATGCCGATAGCATTTTGGCGGTTGGGGCTGTACAAGCCGACAGCGATTACGCCTATTTCAGTTCTCGCGGTCCCTCGGCAGACGGGCGAGTGAAACCCGATGTGGTGGCACAAGGCATGAATGCCTACGTTCAAAGTGCTTGGTCGAATACGGTTACAACAGCCAGCGGAACATCTTTTTCGGGTCCAATCATGGCAGGTGCAGTAGCCTGTTTATGGCAAGCAAACCCAACATTCAGCAATATCGAAATTATTGATGCTGTAATAAAAAGTTGCGACCAATACACCGGTCCGAACACTTTTACCGGCTATGGCATTCCGAATTTAGCTGTTGCAGATGCTTATCTGAAAATGAAAAAAACAGAAAAAACAACGAAATGACAACTGAGTTCAGTTTAAAAAGTTATAAAGTAGAAAGTTATAATACTGAAAATATGGACTTTAACTTAAATCCATATTTTCACATAAATTACAGATTATGAATGATTTACACTTTTCACTTTCAAACTTTATACTTTTTTTACTTGGCTAATAACTATTTGATATTAAGAATAATCAGCACATCAAAAAATTAACCAATCAAAGTGCAGATTATTTTAAAACGTGCACAAAACCTTTAAAATTTCGATTTGTGCCAAATTCGGACAATAAATAATAATATACGTCTGATGATATATCTTTTGGCGACCAATTATTCTGATAATTGTCGGATTGAAACATTAAATTACCCCAACGCGAATATATCGAAAGTAACCATCGCCCCTGCTCTATTCCTTTGATAAAAAAAACATCATTGATACCATCGTCATTGGGTGTAAATATATTTGGAATATCAATCGGTCCGCAATATTCAAAATTAACGTATATAGAATCGTTGTAACTGCCGCATTTATCGGTTGCCGATAATTTATAAAAACCGGATACTGCCGGTTCCCAAAAAATATCCTCAGAACCTGTATTCCAAAGAAAAGAAGTTGTTTCGGTGAAAATAGTATCGGGTTGAAGTATCAAAAGTGAATGTTCGCAAAGGGTTGTATCATTTCCCAAATCAAAAGTTGGCAAACCCTTATATTTTAACATTAAAGAATCGGTAAAAATACACCCCACGCTGTCAGTCAGTTGCAGCCAATATTTGGCTTCGCTTGAAGCAAAATAAAAATTATCGTGCGAAGCATTCTGCCAAAGATACTGAACATTTGGCAAATGAGATTCTAAAAGGAGACTTGTCCCATAACAAATCACAGTATCGTTTCCCAAAAAAAATTCGGGCAGGGGATATTCGGAAATATGAATCGTATCTTCATTTTTACACTGAAAACTGTCCGTAACGCTAACCCAATAGTCGCCGGAATGTGTAATTAAAATTGCCGAATCGGTTTGCAGAGTGTTCCATAAATAAATATATTTTGAATGATAGGCATTCAGCATCAATTGGGTATTTTTACAAAAAGAAGTATCATTTCCCAAAAATATTTCGGGATTGGCAACATATTCAACATGTATTGTATCGAAATTGATACAACCGGTGTATTTGTTTGTTACTTTTACAGAGTACGTTCCGGGTTGATTCAGCGTAAAAACAGAATCGGTTGAAAAATCGCTCCAAATGGCTGACAAATTCCGATTGTTGATGTGAAGTGTTAAATCAAAACCGTTGCACATGGTTGTATCCTGCCCAATATCGCAAACCGGCAAAGGTGTTACTTGTATATTTTGATGCGAAAGAAAAATATTTCCGTTTTTCCACAACTTCAAAACGACACGATATATCCCTGAAAGTGGATATAAATGCTTGGGATTCAATAAATTACTTGTATTATTCAGTCCCGACAGAATATCTCCAAAATTCCAAAGAACAGAATCAATCCCCACAACATCTGTAATTTGAAAATTTACAGAATCTCCGATGCAATTGTCGGAAACACGAAAATTGGGTGGAATTAGATATGAGGTGTTGAAATTGGGCAATCCCATTCGGGCAATACCTCCCTCTAAAAAAAGAGTGTCTATTAATAAATTACAAGCCGTTCCCAACGAATCGGGATTATTGATGACAGTTAATCGATTGTGTTGGTTGAGCGACAGATAAATTCGCCCATCGGGAGCCAATTGCAATGCCGATGGATAGGTGTCGAAAGTATGGAGTTCGACTACGGAATTGATAATGTCGGCAGGGGTTCCGGCAAGCAGATTAATTTGGTATAGTTGAAATGTTGATGAAACGTATAACTTGGAAACATCAGGCGAAAATTCAACGCCATAGGTTCCTGCAATTTGCGGAAATTGAATGAGAATTGAATCGGATAAAATGCCTGTTGAATTGTCGAAATTGAAAATTTCTACTGTTGAATTATATGCCAATGCACAAGCGATTTTTGTTCCATCGTTCGAGGCTCGTAAATAGCCTATCGAATTGATATTGAAAACTGATTCATCGGGACTGTGAACAGAACCTATTGTTGTAATAACCGGTTCTTGTAAACCGTTTTCATTGAGCAGATAAGCATAATAATTCGCATTATTCCACGTGTGTGCAAGTATCCATGTATCATTTTTATTTTGATGCTGAACTGCTGTTACTTTTTCAGCAGACGGTGTAAATAGTAGAATATTTTTTTGGTCTGATAATACATCACCCAACCCGTTATTCAATCGCATATCGACAACTGAATATTCTAAACCACGATTTTGGGCTTGGGAATCTACTGTAAAAACATAATAAATAGGTTCAATTCTATTTTGTTTAATTATTACAGCCGATTGCGTTGCATTTGTATCTCCGTTTAGTTCTTCACTATTGGGCATAACTTGATGATTTCGATTCCAAATTTGCATTCCATCGGTATAAAAAAGTAAATAACCCAAGGTGTCGGAAATTGAGGCAGAGCCTTCCCAAGAGTTCATAGCACTATTATTGAGCGGCTCTGGTTTTCCGCTGTTAAAATCGATTCCGGCTTTGTTGCCAAAATACCATATATTCGCTTCTCTTTGAGAATAGCCGGACAGAGGTATTAAGAATACGAGATAAAATAGGATTTTATTCAAAAATATTGTTTTTATTTGTTTGAACATTCATCAATTTGGACTAAAATATATCATTAAATGTTGCATTATTTAAAGTTTTATATCAGATTCTCAATCAAAAATAAATTTATAAACAGTATTTAACAAAATTAATTATTTATTTTGATTAGAAATTCAAGACGACATTAGTTTTAATTAAATTTCAGAACTAAGTCGATTAAAATAGATTTTAAAACAACTTTTAATTACGAATTGACTATTATGTTTTACACATCAATCATATTCGCACAAAAAAATAATGTTGCAACATTGCAAAAATATTATTTAATTCGTTGATTGAAAAAACATCACCATGAAAAATTTCACCTTTCTATTATTCGCTTTTTTGGTTTCGATTCCGGTTTTTTCCCAAAAATCCAAAATCGATAAAATTAAAAATTTGTATGTCGGCGGAGATTACAAGCAATGTATCGATTTCTCTCAAAAAATTATAGAAAAAGATTCTAAAAATTTTGAGGCATATTTTTATACCGGCTTTTCATATTTTGGTATCTATAAATCACAAACGGGGAAAGAAAAATTCGGTTTTTTTAAAAATTCACTAAAAAACATTTCGGAAGGGAAAAAATATGATAAAGAAAATACATTTTCAAATCCCGAAATTTTACAGGAAATTCACGATACACTTCGGATTGAAGCATACAAATACTACCAAAATGATAAAGAAAAATCGAAACCACTTTTCAATTTTCTTGTAAAAATTTATAAGGATACCACAGATGAATATCTCGAATTTTATGAGCCCGGAAAAGTTCGCCCGGATAAAGCCATTGTAAGCCAAATGGAAAAAGGATTGTTAAATCAAACCGATGAAAATGGGTTGAAGCAAGGGCATTGGCAAAAAGTTTACGACAACGGCAACATTGCTTACGATGTGTTTTTAAAAAACAATGAACCAACCGGAATTTTCAAACGATTTCATAAAAATGGAAATGTTGAGTCTATTTTAATTTATCAGGAAAATTCACAAAGTGCGAAAGCTGAGATATATGACGAAAAAGGGATTTTAACCGCAAGTGGCAAATATCTCGGTAAAGAAAAAGACAGTATCTGGAATTATTATAATACCGAAAAAAGAATTATCAGAACAGAAGAATATCATCATGGTAAATTGAACGGAAAATCGACAATTTTCTACAAAGACGGTGCAGTTTACGATGAAAAAAATTATAGAAACGGCAAAGAAGACGGGCTCTGGACAGAATATTATATCAACGGGAACAAATTACTGCAAGTTAAACTGACAGAAGGTAAAAGAAACGGGACATATACAAAATATTATACTTCTGGAGAAACAGAAATTAAAGGAAATTATCTTAATGATTTGCCCGAAGGAACGTGGGAATATTTTTCGGAAAAAGGTAGAAAAAGCACTTTGGTTTTCAAAAACGGACATGCAATTAATGAGAAGGATTTGAATGAAAAGGAATCGGAATTGTATAAAAAAACCATGATTGAAGGTTCGAGAATAATTGACCCACAGAACTTTATGAGTAATCCGGAAGAATATAATCGGCAAATAATTGAAAAATAAATTAACGCAAATAAATTTCTAAAAATTATTCACATAAAAATCTCAAAAATGCGAAATTTCATTTGTATGATTGGTATTATAATAGTTATTGCTCTTTCTTCTTCCTGCAATCCCAAGATACATACATATAAAGTCGATTCAATAAAATCTATTAAAAAAAATGAAATTATTTATAACCTTCCTCAAACTTCAATAGTCATTCAAATAGAACTCACTGAAACCACAGAAAGAGAAGGTCCGTTCAGTTTTTATGCCGAAAAATATTTGGGCGTAAAAAACCCGATTTTAAAGGATAATAAAGAAATTACGATTACAGATATTCGTTTCAGTTCACAGCCAACAAATGATAGTACAGCATTTTATGCAATCAGCTGCTCAAATTCATATAACTCTCCGAAATTTAGTTTTTCCGAAGACGGCTTTTTACAAGGATTGAATCTACGAACCGAAAACCAATCGTTGAAAAAATATATCGACACTCAATTGTTTTTATCAAATGAAAATCAAAATTTTCTTAATTATTCCGATTTTTCTCTGCACTCGAATTTGAAAACAAAATACGACACGTTGTATAAAGAAATTTTTAAAGATTCAACTTTTGTTAAAATACCCGTTATCAAACAGCAAACCGTGAATAAAAGTATTGAAGAGCAAGCCAAAGAGCTTGCAGAACAAATATTTCTTCTGCGAGACGACAGAAATGCCTTGATTAAAGGCGAATATGATGGAGAGAAGATTCCGGATTTTCAAACTTTTCAATTCATGCTCAACGAATTAAATAATTTGGAACGCGAGTATGTGAGCCTTTTTACGGGTGCAACGATACAAAACAAAAAACAGTATCAATTTAAAATAATTCCGACAAAAAGCGACACGACAACTTGCGATACATTATTCAAATTTTCAAATAAATACGGTATTCTTCCGCTCGATGCCCAAATTGGAATTCCGATTTTACTGTGTATTACTCCCACAAATAAACTTAAAACCTTTGATTCATATAACCAAACTGATAACGGGAAACGTTCAAAAGGATTGGCTTACAGGATTCCTGCCGATGCCAAAATTGTAATTTTCCGGGACAAAGATATGATTGCAGAAACCGAAATGAAAATATCCCAATTTGGAATTATTCGATTCCTTCCGAATAATTTTACAGGAAAAACCACAAAAATAGAATTTTACACCGAATTTGGTTCATTAAAAAATATTTCGCACTAAAAATGAACCAAGTCTTTTATACTGTATTTTTTAACCAACTATTTTTTGGCTTCGTAATAACAATTTTTGGGCGAAATGATTTTTTCTTCCGCCTTTAATTTTTTGATAATTTTATCGACTTCTTTTTTATCAATACCCGTGATTTCTGCAATTTCTCCGCCTTTTAAAGGTTTTTCAGCATTAATTAAGGCTTTTAAAATGATTTCTTTTGAATCCATAATGATATTTTTTTCGTAAATATAAAAATATTTTGGCACAAAACTTCCTTAGAGGAAATATTTTACATTTGCAAAGAATTTTTCAACTTTAAAAATAAACTCCTCAATGGAATATAAAATTCACAAAATATCGCAATATCATTACGAATTGCCAGACGAAAAAATCGCTAAATATCCACTGCCCAACCGTGCCGACTCTAAATTACTCGTATTCAAAGACAAAAAAATTCAAGAAAATAGATTCTCGCAAATTTCCGACTTTTTCGACAGTTCCGATTTGCTGGTTTTTAACAACACAAAAGTAATTCAGGCTCGACTTTTTTTTCGCAAAGAAACCGGGTCGAATATTGAAATTTTTTGCTTAGAGCCGTTTCAACCTGCCGAATATTCTCAATCTTTTCAGGCATCTTCCGAATGTTCTTGGAAATGTATTGTGGGTAATTCAAAAAAATGGAAAAAGGGTAAACTGGAACTCATACTTAATGATAAAACAAAAAACACCTTACTCACAGCAGAGAGAGTTTCTCAAACGGGTGAAACACAAATCATTGAATTTCATTGGGATAATCCTCGCTTTTCATTTGCCGATATTCTTGAAACTTTCGGACGCACTCCTATCCCGCCCTATTTGAATCGCAAGTCAGAGGAATCGGATAAATCTCGTTACCAAACCGTGTACTCCAAGTTCGATGGCTCAGTTGCAGCCCCCACTGCGGGTTTACATTTTACAACGGATATTTTGGAAAATTTAAAAATTAATAATATCCGAACTTCCGAAATTACATTACATGTAGGTGCCGGTACGTTTAAACCTATGAAATCTGCTACTTCGGACCTGCACGAAATGCACACCGAACATTTCAGTATTGATAAAGAAAATCTGAAATTGATATCAAAATCAGGTGGCAATATTACGGCTATTGGAACAACAACCGTAAGAAGTCTTGAAAGCATTTATTGGATAGGTGTAAAATTAATTTTACATCTGGAAAATCCATTCCATATTTTACAAAAAGAAGTGTACGATTTTCCAACGCATTTCAAACCAAGTGAAGCTTTTCAAGCTGTTGAAACAGAAATGAATAAACAAAATTCAGAACAAATTTGGGCATCGACCCAAATAATGATAGTTCCGGGCTACGAATTTAAAATGGTGAACAAACTTGTTACAAATTTTCATCAGCCACAAAGTACTCTTTTACTTCTTGTTGCAGCTTTTACAAAAGATGATAATTGGATTAATATCTACAATTACGCTCTTCAAAATGATTTTCGGTTTTTAAGCTATGGCGACAGTTCATTGTTAGTTTCTACATAATTGCTTTAAATAAATCCACTACTAACTATCAAAATTTTATCATTATATTTACTTTTTTCCTAAAACAAATTACACCATGAAAGCTTTCCGCAATTTTTTGCCTTTGATATTTATTCCAATTTTCGCTTTGTCATCGTGTCTGTGCGATACAGGCTCGGGAATATTAAAATCAGTTTCCACAAATCCGGGCGAGTTCAACTCAATTAATGTTGATATTCCGGGTAAAATACACCTGTCAAAATCCGATACCTTTTCGGTAAAAATACGCACGGATAACAACTTGATAGAAATGGTGGAAACCAAAGTTTCGAGAAAAACATTGAAAATCAAAACCGAAAAATGTATAAATAAATGTACATCGCTCGAATTATGGATTACATCTCCAACAATAGAAAATATTGAAGCCTCGGGGTCAGTAAAAATTGAATCTGACGAGGAACTCAGCTCCAATGATATGAATATCGAAGTCAGCGGCTCAGGCTCTATCCGGCTCAACGTCAATGCAAATAAACTTAATTCGGAAATCAGCGGCAGCGGAACGCTTTTTTTAACGGGACAGGTATCCGAACATAACATCAAAATCGATGGTTCGGGAAGCTTGAAAGCATTCGGTTTGAGAACAAAAACGAGCGATGCCGACATCAACGGCTCCGGTATTGCACAAATCAACGTCATCGAAGATTTAAACATCAATATCAGCGGAAGCGGAGAATTAATTTATATGGGAAATCCCAAAAACGTAAAATCAAAAAATACAGGTTCGGGTGTAATTAAAACAAAATAAAGATTTGCCTAATCATTTTTATCAATTGATTCTTTTTCTTCGGACTCACCCATAACTATTTTTTTCAGTTTCTGATATAAAAAAGCTACAACCAGCAAGATTAGACCAAGTGATATAAAAGAAATAACACGCCCAACTTGACTCATTTCCCAAACATCTATAAGTAACAATTTACCCAATGTTACAAAAACCAAAGCCAGCGATATAATTCTCAAATCTTTTATATCTTTTATCATTCCGAAAATCATCAGCACAAAGGCACAAACACCCCACAGTATCGGAAACCAGATTCGATAAACGGAATCGAAAATCGTTTCGCGAATATCGTAGTAACTGTAAAGTGTCGAATTTAGAATTTTACTCTCGGCAAATAGATTTTTGTTTGTTATTAATGCGATATTCATCAATTCTTTACTGAAAATAACTAGTGTAAGAATTATTGAAACCCAGAGTAATATTTTTGAGATTTTATCATCGAAACCGGATTGACCGGAATAAAATATGACAACTAAAATTCCGCCTGAAACAACTATTATTGCCGTTAATAAATGAATTAAATAATAGTGAGTCTGTATTTCATCATTGATATAAGCCGATAATAAATCACTGTAATTGATACCGTAAAATATTAGAAACATGAGCATCGCAAAATATATCATTCCTGCTGTTATATTAAAAAGGATTCTAAATTTTTTCGTTCCTGCCCAAATTAAAACTGAAGCTAAATAAACAAAATTATAAAAACCGGTATAAACAATTACAACAGTCGAATGGCTAATTCGTTGATTCAACTGATAATTTAATTCCAACAATAGTGCAAAATACATAAAAATCAAAATAAACAGTATGTTGAAAAGTTTAAAAGTATCACCTTGTAACTTGCTGAATACAGGAATATAAGTATCATTTTTAAGTAGTCTGAAATTCAATATCATTGAAATGATTACCGCAAGAGAAGTAATAAATCCTTTATTAAACAAAATGGGCAATGGTTTTGCCTCGAGTGGCGGATAAATATAAATTTGATACCAATCCATTAGCAAGCTGCCTGCTGTGAGAAAAAATACTAAAACAGAAGTGATTCGCAAAAGTTTCATACCCGATTTTTGTGAAATCCACAATAAAACAACCGATTCTGCAGCCCAAAACAGCGTAATATATTGCCCGTTGAACTGAACAGGAGCTGTTAAACTAAGGAAGGCAACAATATTTGCTGCAAGTAAAAAAATCAAGTTGAAATCGACTTTATTTTTTATATAAAGCGGAAACAAAAATGCTAAGTTGAAAATTGCCAAACCTGCCGTAAAAAGCCCTTTGAGATTGGGTTCCATTTCGTGAATAATGAACATTCCGGCGATATAATAACAAAAGGTTGTTAGTAAAAGAAGGAGCATCTCGAACGCTGAAAATTTTTCTCTGCTCCGAAGATTTGAAATGATAAACATTAAAAAGAAAATCAAGAAAAAAGCCGATGCAAATATGAATGCATTTCGGTAGGGAACGTGCTCATCGTACCATGTTGAACCAAGCCATGCACCGTACAAAATCAATGTTGCGACAAGTGAAATAATATTGACAAAATTCCATTTCTTAAAGTAAGCTAAACCTAACATTCCGAGGTCAAGTATAAGTATATAAGTGAACAAAACAATATAGTTTCCTTGCCCTGTTGAAACCATAAAAGGTGATGAAAAACCGCCAAGTATGGCAAATATGGCAAGTTCTTTTTTGTTATAAGCCAATGCCAGAGCAACAGCACTTGCTGTTATTATAATTAACAAAATAAAAGCTGTTGATTGTGAAAACAAATGATATAATTGAAAGCCGAAACTTACCGAAACATAGAATGATGCTAAGCCGCCTCCTGTTAAAACAGAACTGAATGCTGTGTAGTTTTTTCGAGATAGGTAGCCCAAAGTCATTAAAATTGCACCGGCAGCAAATCCGATTGCAATTCGTCCAATTTCGTTAATCCATTCATTATCAATTGCCCACTTAATTAAAAACGAAACCCCCAAAACTAAAACAACAACTGCTATCTTCACCAATAAATTTTCGCCAATCAATTTTTCCCAATCTTTTTTAGGCTTTTCGGGCTTGTTTGTTTGGGTTTGAGATTGATTCGTATCTGCTTTTGTTTGAAAAATTTGAGATTGGGTATTTTTTATTTCTTTTTCAACATCAATGATTATTTCATTTTGAATTTCTTCCGAAACAACATTCTTTTGCTCGTTCATAATAACAGGTTCCGCTTCATTTTGATTCGAAAGATTTGATTCTGATATCGTTTCATGTTTTGGAATTTTAGATTCGGCGGCATTGGGATTTACAATTTCATAGGAACGAAGATATCGCCGGATATCTTCTGTTTGTCGAACTAAAGTTTCTATTTTTTCGGAAGTTTCGTTTTTATACATGATAAAAACTATCAACAAAATCAGAAGCAATATGAGGGTTGAAACAGCAAGAAATGTCATATAACAAAAGTAGTTAGTAAATAGTAGTTAGTACCTGGAAAAAACAAATAAAATGAGGTATTTGATTGTTAACAAAGAGCATTTATTGATGGCGTTTATTATAGCAGTAATATTTATTTAAGCAAGATACAAAAAAAAGATATAGTTTTTCAAATTTATGACAATTTTTACATCTTATTCAGTAAATATTTA
>DYMH01000274.1 GCA_020721645.1 Draconibacterium orientale | reverse complement strand
TTATTTTGTTTTTTTGAGCGTGGGCAATCCTAAAACCGTCCTGAAAGGCGGTTACGTGGGCTGTAAAGGCGAAAGCTCTTTTGCAAGCCTTCGGTTTGAGCGTTGGCTCGTGTGGGCTTGCAAATGTGCTTACGACAGTGGGGCGGCTTACAAATATCATGGTACTATTTCGTTAAAGTTTAAAAAATTTTTTACAGCGATTGCGACTGCTTTTGCAAGAGGAACAGGAACACCATTTCCTATCATTTTAAATTTCTTTGATAATGAAAGTTCAAGAGGAAGTACATATTCGTCAGGTACACCTTGAATTTTTAATGCCTCACGTACAGACAATCGTCTATTCTCATATGGATGCAAATGAACTTCATTATTTCCATAACAAGCTGTAGGGCTGTACTTATAACGATGAAGTCGTTTGAATGAAGGTCTATTTGTTTCGCCTTCATCAATCTTTATTAATTCGTTGATGGGTTTATACAAATTAAAGATTTCGTTTGCGTTTGGAATTTTATTTATTTCCCAAGATGGTATCAAGCAACTTTCAACACACAATTCAAAAGGAACATCTTCCGTTTTTTTCAATTCGTTCCCAAAAGGAACTTGTTTCCCCCAATTATACTTTGTCACAGAATCGTAATATTTTTCGTTTACAGGAAACGGAAACCACTTACCAAACGGTGCTTGTTCAATGGCTTTTTTGCTCATACAATCTTTTCTAACGCCAACAAAAAACACACGTTCTCTATGTTGTGGGACACCAAAGTTCAAGGAATTTAATTTTTCATGGTCAACATAGTATTCTTCCTCAACTCTTTTCAAAAGTTTTTGTAAAAACTCCTTTGTTTCCTTCCTTTTTGTCAAACCGGTTACATTTTCCATAACAAAAAATGTAGGTTTTAATTCCAAGATTTTGTCAAAGTAAACAATTGTAAGTTTTCCTCTTTCTCCGTCAAAACCTTTTAAAGAACCGTTCATACTAAAGTCCTGACAAGGGGGTCCGCCAATCATTCCAAAATGTTCCGGTTTTCCGTTTGGAAACGCTTCTGAAATAATTTCTTTTGATTTTACTTCGATGATTGATTTAGTATTGAAAATTTCTGCTTTAATTCCATTGCCTTGCGATTTACGCCACGAAGTCATACCGGCAGCGTGAAGTTTGGCGAAAATTTTATCAAATTCATTTGTCCAAATTACCTCAAAACCGGCTTGTTCAAACCCCATATCCATAAAACCTCCTCCGGAAAAAAAA
>DYMH01000038.1 GCA_020721645.1 Draconibacterium orientale | reverse complement strand
CCCGCTAAGATAACTATTTTTTTCTTTTGGTGCAATTTACGGATAAGCATAAAAATTATTATTATTCCTTTGTCTGCAGAAAACTAAATTTTGATAAAAATTTGTTGAAACGTTACATTAAAAGCAATTATCATTCCGAAAAATCAACTTCGCAAAAGAATAATCTGTAATTCGTGTCAATTGACAAAGTTAAACGCCATATTTTTCACTATCAACAGTTTGGATCGAAATAAAATTACAATTATTCTAAACAGAGACACAAATTGAGTTCGGGAGCTGAAAATGAACAACTTTTGCAATACAAATGAATAACAATAGACCATTTACAGTGTTTTATATTGATATTGAACGGGCTATCGAAATTGAGGGATACGAATACCATTGACAATGCTGTAAACCAAAGTCGGTTTAGATTGAATTTTTGCTCATTCGTTGCTGTAACAAAAAAAATCCTCCAAAACCAAAAGTTTTAGGAGGAATTGATTCCCTGCTATAATTTTCTGTTGAAATATACTGTTTGGCAGATTATAGAGAAATTATAAAATGACAATTTCTGAGGACAGAGTCATTGCTTTTCTGTATGCTTCGCTGACACCGCAATAGCGTTCTTCTGACAAGCTGACGGCTTTTTGTAATTTATCCAAAGGCAATTCTTTCCCGTTTTTGGGTGTAAATTCGTAGCGTACGTGCATGGAAATGAAATGTTTTGGGTGTTCTTCGGTAAGTTCGCCTGTAACATTGACATTAAAAATTTCGACATCGTCCATCACTCTCATTTTCCCGAGTATGGAAACAACATCCATTGCGGTACAGCCGCCAAGTGCCGACAACATAAAGGGTTTTGGTTGCGGACCTCTGTTTTCGCCGCCAACGGCTTGTGTTGCATCAATAATTATTTTATGACCGTTAATTTCAGTTTCAAAAGCCATTTTGTCGAGCCACTTCGTGTTGGTTGATTCTTTCATATTTAACTATTTTTATATTTTTATATTCTGCAAAATTACTTTAAAATTGTATATTGCAAAAAAAATACAAAACTTTGAAGTCTCGTAACTAAAAGTAAAATGAAGAAATTAGACTCCATTCCCTCGTGTGAGTTTTGCGTTCGAAATAATACGATATTCAAAAATCTCACAAAAGAAGAAATTGAACGATTGTCGTTCGAGAAAAGTTGTAATCTATACAAACGCGGTGATATAATTTACCACGAAGGCAATCGTTTGGGTGGTGTTTATTGCCTAAGCAAAGGCATCATTAAAATATTTAAAACCGGCATCGATGGCAGAGAACAAATTATTCGATTTGCCAAGGCGGGGGAATTGATTGCCTTCCGTTCTATTCTGAGCAGCGAGCCAGCCTGTACAACGGTTCAGGTGATTGAAGATGCTGTTTTGTGTTTTATACCCACAGCCGATTTTTTGACACTTTTGCGAAAAAATTCAGAATTTTCGATGGATTTAATGCGTTTGTCGTGCAAGGAATTGGGCGATTCAAACAAATTTATCCTTGATATTGCACAAAAAAATGTTCGTGAACGCTTAGCAGAAGTGCTTTTGTTGTTAAATTCCGAATTTGGTGTTGATGAGAAAGGCATTTTAAAAGTTTCGCTCACGCGAGAAGAATTAGCAAATATTGTTGGCACGGCAACTGAATCTGTTATCCGACTCTTGTCGGAATTTAAACAAGATAAGCTGATTGAACTCAACGGTCGTAAAATTAAATTGCTCGATATATCAAAACTCAAAAAAATATGTGATGTGTATTAGAAAACATATCACTGAAACAGGACTTTAGACATCAAATAATTTTCACATTCGTGCCCAAAATCATTAAAAAATCATTATGTACACAGCTCATATCAACAATAATACATATCAGATTGAATTTGAAAGTAACACACTTCAAAAAGGACGTTTGAACGGTGAACCGTTCAAATTGGATTTGATTAAAGACAGTGAAACCGAATTTCATCTGATAAAAGCAAATAATTCGTATTCGGTAGAAGTCGTTTCTGTAAACCACGACAGCAAGGAAGTTGTTTTGAAACTCAACGGCATTATCCAACATCTGACATTAAAAGATGAAATCGATGAATTACTGAAAAATATGGGACTCGGTAAATCCATAAAGCACGATGATAAAGAAATTAAAGCTCCGATGCCCGGTATGGTTGGCAAAATATTGGTTAAAGCTGGTGATAGTGTTAAGAAAGGGGATATACTGTTGGTTTTGGAGGCAATGAAAATGGAAAATAATATCAAATCGCCGGTTGGAGGAACCATTCAAGCTATTATTTGCAAGGTGGGCAAAGCTGTTGAAAAAAGCGAAATACTTCTGGTTTTTGCATGATTATTTACTACATTTGACAATCAAAAATTAGTTTCATAGTTCTTGGAATCGCCCACAATGAATCGACACATTTTAATAGTATTTTTTTTGGTTATCTTTGCGATGTGCCGTTCGCATGCTTTTGCCCAAGACCAAAACTACAATGTCGATTATTATTCGATAGAAAACGGTTTATCACAAAATACAATAAATTCTCTGTATCAAGATTCAAAAGGTTTTATTTGGATTGGAACCCAAGACGGGCTGAATCGTTTCGATGGATATACTTTTACAGTCTTTCGACACGAACCTGATGATTCGTTTTCAATTTCCGGCAATTTTGTACGGCATATTTTTCCTTCTTCCAACGGAACATATTGGATAACAACACAAACAGGAATTAATCAGTTTAATCCTGAGACAAATTGTTTTACACCTTTTTTTGATAACAACAGAATTAAAAATTCTGCCGAAGACAATGACATCTACTGCATTTTTGAAGATAAAAATAACGATGTGTGGATAAAAACCACAGGCGGGATTACAAAATACGATGTACGGAACAAAATTTTTGTTTATAACAGTTACGAAAAAGATGAATTTGCGTATATTTCGGATTACAATTATTTATCGTTAACCCCCGATAAAAAGAGTGTTTTATGGTCGGGGTCAGCCGAAGGATTGTTGGCTTTCGATATAGGTTCAACACAATTCACAATTTATAAACCTGCCGGGAAAAACAAATCGAAAGACAACGAAGTGTTTTCTACGTATATCGATACAAAAAATAATTTATGGGTCGGAACCTATTCCGGAATATATCGTTTTGATATAAAATTGAAGGAATTTTTTAAAGTTAAAGAATATGCCGGCACTGTTTTTACAATCTTTGAAGATAATTTGGGCAAAATATGGGTGGGTACCGAATCCGGTTTATCATATATCGACCGTGATAAAAATCAACTCATTCCATATCAATTATTTAATAAAAAAAATATTGAATTGCAAACCGGTCGTGTAGTTTCGATAATTCAGGATAAATCATCGATTTTGTGGGTAGGTACTCAAAACGGTTTATTTAAAATTGATTTAAAACCAATTAATTTTAAACTGTATCGCAATAAACTTTCTGCAAGCAGTATTTATTCGATTTTTGTTGAAAACGACTCCCTGCTCTGGTTCGGAACTCGAAATTCCGGTCTTAACATCTATAATCGTTATACGGGCGAGAATGTAGTATATTCAACACAAAGCAAAAACTATATTCCCGATGATTTTATTCATTGCATACAAAAAGACAGGTCGGGAAATATCATTATCGGAACCAATAACGGAGCTTTCAGATTCGATAAGCTTAAACGACAATTTACAGATTTTTTATCTGTAAAAACAAGAAATTTTTCAGCATGGTTTGTCAAAAATAGAATCTCGAATATTGTTCAGGACAATGATGGAAATTATTGGTTTGCAACCTATAACGGGTTACTGTTGTTCGACGGCGAAAAAATCATTTCTTTTAACACAAAAAGCGGAAAACCGGGCGAATTGCCTTCAAATCAAATAACACGTGTTCTGCAAACTCATTCGGGTGAAATTTGGGTTTCGACTTTGAACGGATTGGCATTATTCGACAGGAAAACGAAAACGTTTATCAATTATTCCAAAGATTTAAACGGATTAAGTAATAACAGCGTTCTTTCGCTTTTCGAGTCTGCCGACAATACGTTGTGGGTAGGTACCGAAACCGGATTAAATCGTTTCGATAAACAAACACATATATTTGAATACTATACTCAAAAAGACGGTTTCCTGAACGATTACATTTACGCCATCACCGATGATAAGAACGGTGCTCTTTGGATTAGTACCAACAAAGGAATCAGCAAATTTGATTATAAAACAAAAAAAATAACAAATTACTGCATAGAAGACGGAATTCAAGGCTACGAATTTAATATCGGCTCTTATTTTAAAACAGAGAAAGGTGAAATTTTTTTCGGCGGAACCAACGGTGTTACAGCCTTTAATCCTCAAAAAATTTTCATTAACAAATACGTTCCCAAAGTTGTTATAACAAAATTCAGTAAAATTGGCTCTTCGGGCGAAAAAGAGATTTCGCTCAGCGAAAATTCCGAAATATTTCTTAAGTCAAACGAACATAATTTTCGCATCCAATTTTCGGTATTAGAATACAGCCAGCCCAATAAAAATCAGTATAAATATAAAATTATAGAATCGGATACCAATTGGGTTAATATCGGAACCAGTCATACTGCAAGTTTTACCCAGCTTCCCTCCGGCGACTATACCTTTTACGTGGTAGGTTCAAACAGCGATAATCAATGGAATATGGAGCCTGCCGTTTTAAAGATTCATATCGCAATTCCATGGTGGCGAACAAAAATAGCTTGGTTTTTTTATGTCAGTTCGGTAGGGTTGATAATTGCTTCCTTAATTTTACGTTACAATCGGGTGATACGTAAAGAAAATAAACGATTGCAGGAACGCGAAAAAGCATCAAAAAAAATTGAAGAACAAAAAGAACTGTTGGCAATAAAAAATCAAAATATTTCAGACAGTATTCATTATGCCAAAAGAATAATTGATGCAATGATGCCTTCCGAAAATTTTATCAATCGCCTTTTACCCGAATCTTTCGTGCTCTATATGCCCAAAGATATTGTCAGTGGAGATTTTTATTGGATTCACGAAATTCGCGGAAAAATCTTTATTGCCACTGCCGATTGTACCGGACATGGAGTTCCGGGAGCTTTTATGTCGATAATCGGTATGGATTTATTACGCAACATTATCGGCATGGGGATTCAATCGCCTGCCGAGATACTCAACAAACTCAATCACGATGTTTCCGAAATATTTAAAGCCGAAATAACAAACGAATCACCGGTAAAAGACGGCATGGATATTTCGATTTGTTCTATCGATAAAGTAAATAAAATCCTCGAATATGCAGGTGCCATAAATCCAATGTACCTCATACGAAACAATAATATAATCGAATATAAAGGCGACCGGTTTTTTGTGGGACCTACGCCCGAAAATCAAATTAATCACTTTTCAAGTCACAAAATCGAACTCCTCGAAGACGATGTCGTCTATTTCTTTTCCGATGGATATACCGACCAATTCGGTGGACCGCAAGGGAAAAAATTCAAATTTCGTCGATTTCGACACCTTCTGCTCACAATTCACGACCGAGATTTCTCTACTCAAAAAAAGAATCTCGAAAATGCTTTGCTATCATGGAAAAATACAAACGAACAGGTTGATGATATTTTGCTTATCGGAATAAAACCATTGTCATCAAATAGTTAACCCAACTATAAAGATACAAATAAATAATGGTTAATTATAAATTGTTAATGAAGTAATAATTTGATTTTGAAAAGAATACGGACATTATGATATGCAAATAAATCTGTCCGATTATTTATTATAAAATATTTTCAGATAAATAACGCATTGCCGTTGTTAAATCAATCTTTTTTCGTTTTGCAAAATCTTCAACTTGCTCCATACTGATTTTCCCCACATTAAAATATTTCGATTCTCGATGTGCAAAATACAAACCCGAAACCGATGCAGCCGGTATCATCGAAAAATTTTCCGTCAGTTGCATACCGATTGTTTTTTCTATTTCCAATAAATCGAATAAAAACCGTTTTTCGGAATGTTCCGGGCACGCCGGATAGCCAAAAGCCGGGCGAATGCCTCGAAAACTTGATTTTAAAAGTTCTTCCGGACTAAAATTTTCATCTTCGGCATAGCCCCAAATTTCTTTACGCACCATTTCATGCAATTTCTCGGCAAAAGCTTCGGCAAATCGGTCGGCAAGGAGTTTCAGCATGATGATGTCGTAATCGTTTTGCTCACTGCGAAATTTATCAATACCGGCTTCAATTCCCAATCCGGCAGTCAGAGCGAAAGCTCCGATATAATCCGGCTTCCCGCTTTCGACAGGTGCTGCAAAATCAGACAGACACAGATATTCCGTTTGTTCACTGCCTTTTACTTCCTGTTGTCGTTGAAAATGAAATTTTCCGATAACTTCCGTTCGCGTTTCATCTCGATATAACAAAATATCTTCTCCAACCGAGTTCGCCGGAAATATAGACACGATTGCCGAAGCTTTCAGCAAATTATTTTTTTTGATATTTTCAATCATCGCCAAAGCATCGTTGTACAATTTCCGAGCTTCCGTCCCTTTTTCGGGGTGTTCGAATATCTGCGGGTATTTTCCTTTTATTTCCCACGAATTGAAAAAGAAAGTCCAGTCGATATAAGGAATTAAATCATTCAAAGGATAATCGACAAAAACTTTTTTACCGATAAATTTTGGTTTTCGGACAGTTGAAAAATCAAACTTCGGTTTCAGCGATTGTGCTTTTTCAAAACCGATGAGTGTTCGCTTTTGCTTGCTTTCAAATTCGGTTTTCATTGTATGATATTCATTTTTCAATTCCGAAGAGAACAAATATTTTTCGGTTTCCGACATCAGCTTTTTTGTTATATCGACACTTTTCGATGCGTCCGAAACATAAACAACCGTTCCGTTGTAATTTGGGGCAATTTTTACTGCCGTATGAATTTTAGAGGTTGTAGCACCTCCGATAAGCAGCGGAATTTTCAAACCTTTTTTCTCCATTTCTGCCGCCACGTGAGCCATTTCTTCGAGCGAAGGTGTAATTAATCCGCTCAACCCAATCATATCAACATGATTTTCTTCGGCAGCTTTCAGAATATTTTCGCACGAAACCATTACACCGATGTCTATTATTTTAAAATTATTACATGCCAAAACCACGCCTACAATATTTTTTCCGATGTCGTGCACATCGCCTTTAACCGTTGCCATAAGAATGGTTCCGGCTTCGGTGCTTTCGCCTTCCTGTTTTTCGGCTTCGATAAACGGCAGCAAAACCGCAACAGCCTTCTTCATCACACGTGCGCTTTTTACTACTTGCGGAAGAAACATTTTGCCTTCGCCGAAGAGTTCTCCAACCCGATTCATACCGTCCATGAGAGGACCTTCAATCAAATTCAAAGCACGCGAAGTTTCTTTTCGGGCTTCTTCTACATCGATTTCAATAAACTCATCATTGCCGTGAACCAGAGAATCTATCAGTCGTTGCGTAACGGGAATTATTTTTCGGTCGGGTTTTTGGGTGATATTTTGAGTCGTGTCTGAGCTTGTTCTGCCGGCAAATTCGAGTAATCGGTCGGAAGCATCGGGGCGGCGATTGAGAATAACATCTTCCGAGAGCATGCGAAGCTCTTCCGGAATATCGTCATACAAAGGCAAAACGCCCGCATTCACAATTCCCATATCTAAACCTGCTTTTACTGCGTGATATAAGAATACGGAGTGCATGGCTTCGCGAATCAGATTGTTTCCTCGAAATGCGAACGACAAATTACTGATTCCGCCGCTCGTTTTAGAATGAGGAAGGTTTTTCTTAATCCATTCTACGGAGCGAATAAAATTGACAGCATAATTGTCGTGTTCGGCAATTCCTGTCGAAACGGCAAGCACATTGACATCGAAAATAATATCCTGCGGAGCAACAGCGGCTTGCTCGGTTAATAATTTGTAGGCACGTGTGGAAATTTCAATTTTTCTTTCAAAACTGTCTGCCTGTCCTTTTTCATCGAAAGCCATCACAACAATTGCAGCACCGAATCGGCGGATTTCTTTTACTGCTTCGAGGAATTTCGATTCACCTTCTTTCAAACTTACAGAATTAACAACGCATTTGCCTTGCACACATTTCAGTCCGGCAATCAATACTTTTGGGTCGGAACTGTCTATCATGATTGGTACTTTGGCAATTTCGGGTTCCGACATCAGCAAGTGCAGGAATTTTGTCATTTCCAAAGCCACATCAAGCATCGCATCGTCCAAACAAACATCGAGCATCTGAGCACCGCTTTCCACTTGTTGGCGTGCTACTGCAACCGCTTCGCGATATCGTCCTTCGCGAATCATTTTTGCAAATTGTTTGGAGCCGGAAACGTTGGTTCGTTCGCCTATATTTATGAAGTTTTTTTGTGTTGATATTTCTAAAATCTCTAAACCTGATAATTCGGTTTTTGCCGATATTTTTGGAGGTTGATGTGCGGAAGCAAATTGAGCTATTTTTGCAATATGTGCAATGTGTTCGGGCTTTGTACCGCAACAACCGCCTATGATATTGACGTGCTTACCCGTGAGTAACGGTTTAATTTCTTCTGCCATTCGCTCGGGAGTTTCGTCGTACTGTCCGAACTGATTTGGCAATCCTGCATTCGGATATGCACTGACGAACAGCGATGAGCTTTCGGCTATTTCAATGATATGAGGCAACATATCGTGTGCTCCGAAAGCACAATTCAAGCCGATTGTCAGCAATTTGAGATGCGAAAAGGAATTAACGAATGCTTCAACAGTCTGTCCGGAAAGTGTGCGACCGCTTTTGTCGGTTACTGTTCCGGAAATCATAACGGGAATTTCCTGTTGTCGTTTTTCGGCTTCGATGCCGAGTGCGTAAACAGCCGCTTTGGCGTTGAGTGTATCAAAAACTGTTTCTATCAGTATAATATCTGAGCCGCCGTCGAGCAAGCCTCGAAATTGAGGTGTGTAGGCTGCAACCACGTCATCGAACGAAACATCGCGATAGCCGGGGTCTTCGACTTTGGGCGACATGGAAGCAGTTTTATTTGTAGGACCGACGGAACCTGCAACGAATCGAGGTTTTTCTTCTGTGGAGTATTTTTTGCAGAGTGATTTTGCCAGTTCTGCCGATTTACGGTTCATTTCATAAACAGCATCGACTAAATCGTAGTCTGTCATCGAAATCGTGTTGGCATTGAAGGTGTTGGTTTCTATGATGTCGGCACCTGCCTGCAAATATTGTTCGTGAATTTCTGTAATAACTTCGGGCTTTGTTATCGAAAGTAAATCATTACACCCTTTTAAATCGATTGAATGATTTTTGAATTGTTCGCCTCTGAAATCTGTTTCCGAAAGTTTATATTGTTGTATGAGTGAGCCCATGGCTCCGTCGAGAACGAGGATTCGTTGTCGGAGAATATCTTGTATTAGCATTGAGTTGTTTGTTTTTTCGATTTGTCAAATATTGTTTTTATGTATCCTTTAAACAAAAAATTAACGAAACAAGGGTGTAAATTTGGTTTGTGGATTTACAAAAAAAACGAGGTGTCTTCGAGATTAAAAACAGGCGATGAGCTAATGTAGAGAATAAAAAGTGTTGATGAAAATATCAACGAGAAATTTTACGGAATCAATCCTAATGATTAAAAAAAGAGCTTGTCGATTTGAACAAGCTCTTTTGGATTATAATAAATTAAACTATATCGAAAGATTTTTTTACTCTATCGACATAATCTAATTTTTCCCATGTAAAAAATTCGACTTCTTTTTCAATTTGACGTCCATTTTCGGTTACAGTAACTTTTTTTGTATAAGAATCTCTTCCGACATGCCCATAAGAAGCAGTAGGTAAGAAAATTGGATTTTTCAAACCCAAACGTTTAACGATGGCAGCAGGTCGCATATCGAAAATTTCATTAACTTTATTGGAAATTTCTGAATCGGTTAATTTACGACCCGATTTTTCTCGTACTTTCGATGTTCCGTATGTATTTACATAAAGACCGACAGGCTCTGCAACTCCAATAGCGTATGCAACTTGTATCAATACTTCTTTTGCGATACCGGCAGCAACTAAGTTTTTGGCAATATGGCGAGCGGCATAAGCTGCCGACCTATCGACTTTTGAAGAATCTTTACCCGAGAATGCACCGCCTCCGTGTGCTCCTTTTCCGCCGTAGGTATCAACAATTATTTTACGTCCTGTTAATCCTGTATCGCCGTGAGGTCCGCCGATAACGAATTTTCCGGTTGGATTAACAAACAAACGATAATCTTCCCGGAAGAATTTTTTTAATCGACGTGGAAGTTGTTGTTTGACCCGCGGTATGAGAATACGTTCAATATCAATTCTTATTTTATCCAACATGCGTTCATCGGCATATTGTTGTGCTTCCGGCGAATTGTCTGATGCCGAAATAAAATCATCGTGTTGTGTGGAAATAACAATGGTGTCGATACGAATGGGTTTATTGGCATCATTGTACTCAATAGTTACCTGCGACTTGGCATCGGGACGCAAGTATTTCATTTTTTTAGCTTCGCGTCGTATCGCCGAAAGTTCCTTTAATATCAGGTGCGAAAATTCTAATGCCGGAGGCATAAAATTGTCGGTTTGATCCACGGCATAACCAAACATCATTCCTTGGTCGCCTGCACCTTGCTCTGCTTCATTTCCTCGAACTACACCGCGATTTATATCGGGTGATTGTTCGTGAATTGATGAAATTACGGCACACGATTCGCTGTCGAATTTGTACTCTGCTTTCGTATAACCGATTTCGCGAATAACTTCACGAGCGATATTTTGTGCATCAACCCAAGCGGTGGTCTTAACTTCGCCGCTGAGCAATACAAGTCCTGTGGTTACTAAGGTTTCGCATGCAACTTTGGAACTTGGGTCTTGACGCAGAAATTCATCAAGCAAAGCGTCCGATATTTGATCGGCTACTTTGTCGGGATGTCCTTCCGAAACGGATTCGGATGTAAATAAGTAAGGCATAAATTTTTTATTTAAAATTAAATAATTGAGGAGGGAGTGATTGCGAAATTGTTTTAGCATTTTTTTTTGTGGTTGCAATCAATCAAATTTCTCCACTTAACGCAGCAAATTTATTTAAAAAATAACGGAATCAAAATATTTATTTTTTAGTCGATTTGCTAATTTTAAAAATGATGAAATTTAATTATCTAAATACTTTGTTCTTGAAATAATATTTTCTATATTTGCAATGCACGCATAATATTTTTCAGATAATGACAACCAAAGAAACCGTCGATTACCATATTAAAGCTGCTTGGCATTCGCTCTCGAAAATGTATAACCAAGAAGCCTCAAAATACGATATGACTCAATCAATTGGTTATGTGCTTCTGAAAATAGAAAAAGAAGGAACACCGGCAACTAAAATTGCACCCTTACTCGGAATGGAACCCACAAGCCTCAGCCGATTACTAAACAGTATGGAGCAAAAAGGAATGATATATCGCCAACCCGATGAAAATGATAAACGTGTCGTTCGGATTTTCTTGACTGAATATGGCTTGCAGAACCGAAAAATTTCCAAACAAACCATTATAAAATTTAACGAAAAACTTTTAAACAAAGTAAGCGAAAACGATTTAAAAACTTTTTATCGAGTTATTGCAGCTATCAACGATTTAGCAACAGAACAAAAAAGCGAAAATGTAAAAATGTGAAAAAATAACTAATGTATTGATTTGATGATTAGTTGATGAGCAGATTTTACTTTGATTGGTTAATTATTTGATGTGCAGATATGTTGATTACATTAAATATACTTTGATTGGTTGATTTTTTGATGTGCTGATATGCTGATTGCTTTTAATATCAAATAGTTAAACAATTTGTAAAACGCAATTTATGATCGTGCATAGTATATCAAACAATTAAATTTTTTATAAAATGAAATTTCTAACTAAGCCTATTATAATTAACTAAAAGATAATAATTAATGGTTAATTATTAATTGTTAATGATGTAATAATTTGATTTTGATAAGAATACGGAAATTATAATATACAAATAAATCTGTTCGATTACTTATAATTTACACTATAAAATATAATTATCAAAAAAAAATCAACACATCATCAAATCAACACATTATCACATCGCCACATCATCAAATCAACACATTACCAAATCAATACATTACCAAATCAACACTTCAAAATTATGACAAGAAGAATCAGAAAAGTAGCAGTTCTCGGCTCAGGCGTAATGGGATCCGGAATTGCCTGTCATTTCGCAAATATCGGACTGGAAGTTTTGCTTCTGGACATCGTGCCGCGCGAACTGACAGATGCCGAAACCAAACAAGGATTGTCTTTGGATTCGAAACAAGTGCGCAACCGAATTGTCAATAATTCGTTGCAGGCAACCTTAAAATCCAAACCGTCACCCATTTACAAACAAGAATTTGCCAAACGCATCGCCACCGGCAATTTCGATGACAATCTCAAAGACATCGCATCGTGCGACTGGGTGATTGAAGTGGTCGTAGAACGTCTCGACATCAAAAAACAAGTGTTCGAGAAAGTTGAAAAATTCCGAAAAAAAGGAAGTTTGATTACCACAAACACTTCCGGAATTTCGATAGAGTCGATGCTCGAAGGCAGAAGCGACGATTTTCAAGCTCATTTCTGCGGAACACATTTTTTCAATCCGCCGCGCTATCTAAAATTGTTCGAAATCATTCCTTCAACAAAAACATCACCCGAAGTGATTGATTTTTTAGGTGATTATGCTCGCCGATATTTGGGAAAAACTACTGTTCACGCCAAAGACACGCCGGCTTTCATCGCCAACCGAATCGGAACATATTCCATCATGGAACTCTTTCACAATGCGAAAAATCTCGGTTTAACTATCACTGAAATTGATAAACTCACAGGTCCGATTATCGGTCGTGCAAAATCGGCAACGTTTCGAACCGCTGATGTTGTGGGTTTAGACACCTTAGTTCATGTTGCAAACGGTATTCACGATAACACAAACGATGAATCGAAAGAAATTTTTACAATTCCCGATTATCTTCAAAAAATGCTTGATAACAAATGGCTCGGTTCAAAAACCGGACAAGGATTTTTCAAGAAAGAAGATCAAAATGGCGTGAAAAAATTCCTTACCCTCGATTTCAACACCTTAGAATATAAAGAAGACGCACGACCGAATTTTCCTGTTTTTGAGAAAACAAAAGGTGTGGACGATTTGCGAAAACGCATGAAAATTCTGTTTACGGACAAAGGAAAAGCAGGCGAGTTCTATCGTTCATCGTTTTTCAGTTTATTCCGTTTTGTATCGAATCGTATCCCGGAAATCAGCAACGAAATTTATAAAATCGATGACGGACTCAATGCCGGTTTCGGCTGGAAACTTGGTCCGTTTGAAACATGGGACGCTGTCGGACTCAAAGAAAACATGGCGGCAATGGAAGAATCGGGCAAAAAACCCGCTCAATGGATTTACGATATGTTGGCAGCCGGAGCCGAATCGTTCTATAAAGTAGAAAACGGCGTAAAAAAATTCTGGGACATTCCCTCAAAATCATACAAAGCCATTCCGGGAACCGAAGATTTGATTTCGCTCGAAGTTCTTCGTGCCACCAACGTGGTTTGGGAAAACGAAGAAGCAACGATTTTCGACATCGGCGACGGTGTTTTGAATGTGGAATTTCACTCGAAAATGAACGTTATCGGCGGCGGAACCTTGTCTGCACTCAATAAAGCCATTGATTTGGCGGAAGAAAGTTATAAAGCCATTGTCGTATCCAACGAAGCAGAACATTTTTCGGCAGGTGCTAACGTGGGAATGATTTTTATGATGGCAGTGGAACAAGAATGGGACGAATTGAATTACGCTGTTCAAATGTTCCAAAAAACCATGATGCGGTTGCGATATTCTTCAATTCCGGTTATTGCAGCACCTCACGGAATGACACTCGGCGGCGGTTGCGAGCTGTGTATGCACTCCGACAAAGTCATTGCACATGCCGAAACTTACATGGGCTTGGTTGAATTTGGTGTCGGAGTGATTCCCGGCGGCGGCGGAACCAAAGAATTTGCTCTCCGTTTGGGCGATGAA
The DNA here is from genome assembly GCA_020721645.1 of Draconibacterium orientale. GTDB lineage: Bacteria > Bacteroidota > Bacteroidia > Bacteroidales > JAADGE01 > DYMH01. The sequence continues at coordinate 11,772 of DYMH01000038.1, read as the reverse complement.
ATAAAAGAAGGCGATATTCGCACCAACGCATTTTTGAACAGATATTTATCCATTGGGCAGGCAAAAGTATCCACTTCGGGCTATGAAGCTTTCGATTTGGGATATTTGCGACCGGGAATTGATGAAATCATCGTCAGCCAAGTTGATCAATTGGGTTATGCCAAAAAAGTAGCACTGCAAATGGTCGAAAAAGGATACGTACAACCCGCACCTCGTACAAATGTGAAAGTTTTCGGCAAAGAAGTTCACGGATTATGGCTCGTGGGAGCCGATTCGTTCACGGCAGCCGGATACATGTCGGAACACGACAAACTGATTGCCGAACGATTGGGTTGGGTGATTTCCGGAGGCGATATTTCGCAGGCAATGACCGAAGTGTCGGAACAATATCTGCTCGACCTCGAACGCCAAGTGTTTATCGAACTCTGCATGCAACGCAAAACAATGGAACGAATGCAAAGTTTGATTTCGAGCGGTAAGATTTTGAGGAATTAGACAAAAGACGTTAGACAAAAGACTCAAGAAAAAAACTGATAAACCTTGCGTCTTGTGTCTAAAATCTAATATCTAAATAAATTATGCACAATTTTAAGGATTTGAATGTTTGGAAGAAAGCAATTGACTTAACGGTTGATACTTATAAAGTAGTTTCCGATTTCCCCTCCGATGAAAGATTTGGATTGACTCAACAAATAAAGCGTTGTGTTGTTTCAATATCTTCAAACATAGCAGAAGGAGCAGGAAGAAATAACGATACCGAATTTATTCATTTTTTGGGAATAGCAACCGGTTCGTCTTTTGAATTACAAACACAAATAATCATTTCATTGCGTTTGGATTTACTAAATTCCGAAAAAGCTGAAAAATTACTGTTAAATATCGAAGAAGTTCAAAAAATGATGCACGGATTGATATCCAAGTTAAGAAAAGACATCCTTAAAAAAAAATCATAGAATCTTTTCTTGTGTCTTGTGTCTTAAATCTCGTGTCTAAAAAAATAAAACAATGGAAGCATATATCGTAGGCGGATACAGATCCGCAATAGGAAAAGCACCGCGCGGCGTATTTCGATTCACACGCCCCGACGACATTGCGGTTGCAGTCGTTAAACATCTTTTAAAAGATTTTCCGCAAATTCCCAAAACCCGAATCGACGACATCGTTGTGGGAAACGCATTTCCGGAAGCCGAATCGGGCTTGAACATGGGGCGAATGATTTCGCTCATGGCTTTGGATTCGGTTGAAATTCCGGGTTCAACCATCAATCGCTATTGTGCATCGGGATTGGAAACCATTGCCGTGGCAACTGCGAAAATCAGAGCCGGAATGGCTGACATTATCATTGCCGGAGGTGCCGAAAGCATGTCGCTGATTGCAATGGGCGGTTGGCGCAGTATTCCAAACCCCACGGCAGCTAAAACACACCCGAATTGGTGGCATGGCATGGGACTCACTGCCGAAGCCGTTGTAAAAGAATACAACATTACGCGAGAAGAACAAGACCAATTTGCCGTGGCTTCGCACGACAAAGCTGTGAAGGCAATTGCAGATAAAAAATTTGAAAGTCAAATTGTTCCGTTTGAAGTAGAAGAAACTTATTTTGAAGACGGAAAGGCGAAAATCAAGAAATACACCGTTTCGCAAGACGAAGGACCGAGAAAATCGAAACTCGAAGATTTGTTGAAACTCAAACCGGTATTCGCACAAAACGGTTCGGTTACTGCCGGAAATTCATCGCAAATGTCAGACGGTGCCGCTTTTGTACTCGTTGTTTCGGAAAAAATAGTCAAAGAATACAATCTCACGCCCATTGCCCGATTGGTCGATTATCAAGTTGCCGGCGTAGAACCCTACAAAATGGGAATCGGACCGATAGCTGCTATTCCGAAAGTGTTGAAACACGCCGGAATGACAAAAGACCAAATTGATTTGTTCGAGCTCAACGAAGCTTTTGCATCTCAATCGCTTGCCGTTGTGAAAGAATTGGGATTGAATACCGAAAAAATCAACGTAAACGGCGGAGCAATAGCACTCGGACACCCACTCGGAGCAACCGGAGCAAAACTCACGGTTCAAATTCTCAACGAACTTCGACTTCGCAAACAAAAATACGGCATGGTTACCATGTGTATCGGAACCGGGCAAGGCGGAGCGGGAATATTTGAATTATTATAAAAGTATCAAGTATAGAGTATCAAGTAGCAAGAAGTTTATAGTGTTGCTCATTACTTGATTCTTGATACTTACGACTTGATACTTGATACCAAATTTTAATTACTAACTACTAAATTCTAACTACTAAATGAAACAAACAATAAAAGGAGGAGAATTCCTCGTAAAAGAAACCTCGTTTCAAGACATTTTCATTCCCGAAGAATTCAACGAAGAGCAGTTGATGATGGCAAAAACATGCCGCGATTTCATACAAAAAGAAATCATGCCCAAAGTGGATCAACTCGATAAACACGACCGCGAATTGCTGTCGAAGTTGGTAAAACAAGCCGGCGAATTGGGTTTGCTTGGTGTTTCGGTTCCCGAAGAATACGACGGATTCGGACAAAATACCGTTACGGCAATGAAAGTTGTGGAAGAAATGGGACAAGGATTTTCGTATGCCGTAGCATTTTCGGCACACACGGGAATCGGCACTTTGCCCATTTTGTATTACGGAACCGAAGAGCAAAAGAAAAAATATCTGCCTAAATTAGCCTCCGGCGAATGGATTGGAGCTTATTGTCTCACAGAACCCGAAGCCGGTTCCGATGCCAACTCAGGTAAATCGAAAGCCGAACTGAGTGCCGATGGTAAATTTTACACACTCAACGGCGTAAAAATGTGGATAACCAACGGCGGAATTGCCGATGTTCACATTGTTTTTGCAAAAATAGGTGATGATAAAAATTTAAGTGCGTTTATCGTAGATGCAAAAAGCGAAGGCGTAACGCTGGGAGCCGAAGAAGAAAAAATGGGAATACGCGGTTCTTCTACCGTTCAGGTTTATTACAACAACGTAAAAGTTCCGGCAGAAAACCTGCTCGGCGATCGCGACGGAGGTTTCAAAATTGCTCTCAATATTTTGAATCTCGGTCGTATCAAACTCGGCGGAGCTACGGTCGGGGCATCGAAAGCCGTTATCGGGAACGCCGTTAATTATGCCAACGAACGCAAACAATTCAAAACGCAGATTTCGCAATTCGGTGCCATCAAACACAAATTGGCACAAATGGCAATTCTGACATTTGCGGGCGAATCGCTCACATACCGAGCCGCTCAAAATATCGATGATGCCATTGATGCTCACATCGAAGGCGGTATGGATAAAGGAAAAGCATCGCTCGAAGGTCTTCGTGAATATGCCATTGAAGCATCGTTTTCAAAAGTTTTTTGTTCCGAATCGTTGGATTATGTGGTTGATGAAGGCGTTCAGATTTACGGTGGAATGGGCTATTCGGCGGAAACTCCGGTTGAAAGAGCGTATCGCGATTCGCGAATCAATCGAATATTTGAAGGAACCAATGAAATCAACCGCATGGTAATGGTGGGCGAATTGCTGAAACGAGCCATGAAAGGCGAGATTGATATTTTGAAACCCGCCATGGCAGTGGGCAAAGAATTGATGGGAATACCTGATTTCGGTTCTCCGTCGATGGATTATTTTGAAAATAAAAAGAAAGCCATCGTAAATTTCAAAAAAGCGATATTGATGGTTGCCGGTGCCGCCGTGCAAAAATTCACCAACAAATTGGACCAAGAGCAAGAATTGCTTTTTGCCGCAGCCGATATGCTGATGCTCACTTACGCTGCCGAATCGACGATGTTGCGTGTTGAAAAACTTATGAATTTGAGAGGCGAAGAAAAAACTGCACTTTTACGCGATATTTTAGACGTTTTCATGTACGATGCCGCCGCCAAAATCAAAAAAACAGGCGAAGACGCATTGAATTTCTTTGCTTCGGGCGACGAAAAAATGGGCATGATGATGGGCATCAAACGATTTACGAAAATCGATGGTGTCGATGTAATTTCGGCTCGCCGAAGAATTGCCGACAAAATCATAGAAGAAGGGAAATATCCGTTCTAAATTTAAAACAAGAAGCTGTCTTAAAAAGGCAGCTTTTTTTTTAAATTTTAAAATATGAATTGTTTACAAAGATTACAAGCAACAAAATATCTTCAACCTATAAATTGAAATATACTGCAATAAATGTGATTCGTTAAAAGAGTATGAGCTGAGCAAAAAAATAAATATTGCAAATTTTGATAATAATTTAAAACAAACCCTTAATATTGCAAATTAAAAAATTGGAAAACCGGTTATGATAGATATATTAAAAGAAGTGTTACATTGCGTATTACACTTCGACACATGTTTGCAAACACTTATTATACAATATGATACATGGATATATCTGATATTATTTTTGATGATATTTGCAGAAACGGGTTTGGTTGTAACTCCTTTTATTCCGGGCGATTCATTACTTTTTGCTACCGGGCTGATGGCTGGGCAAGCAGGGAATCCTTTGAACATTGAATTGTTGGTATTGCTGTTGATGTCGGCAGCCTTTTTGGGTGATAACACCAATTATATTATTGGGAGTTTAGTCGGCAAAAAAGTCTATGAAAAAGATTACCGGCTGATAAAACGAAAATATTTAATTAAAACTCACGAATTTTATGAAAAGCACGGAGGAAAGACAATCATATTAGCCAAATTTATGCCCATTATCAGAACTTTTGCTCCCTTTGTTGCCGGAATTGGCAGTATGACATATCGACGATTTCTTACGTACAGTAGTGTCGGAAATGTTGTATGGGTCAATATTTTCGCATGGGGAGGTTATATTGCAAATTTAATTCCTGCTGTGCGAAACAATTTCGAAATTGCAATCATGGTAATTTTATTTGCATCATTGGTTCCGCCAATCTTTGCTGCACTTCGTTCAAAACTTCGAACAAACCGCAATCGGATTTCAAACCCCACAGTATAAAAATCCTTTTTTAGGCAATTTTTTGTATCATCAACAGTGTATTACTTACATTCGTTGTCGAAATTTTTTAAAAATACAATATTACCCCGATATGAAAGATTCACAATCGGTTAAATCAAAGATTACTACGGGCGGGTTATTGGTAACATTAGGTATTGTTTTTGGAGATATTGGAACATCTCCTTTGTACGTAATGCAAGCAATAACACACAGTGGAGAAGCTTTAAATGCTCAATTTATTTATGGTGCAATATCTTGTATTTTTTGGACATTAACCCTTCAAACCACCATTAAATATGTTATTATTACCCTAAAAGCCGATAATGACGGAGAAGGCGGAATTTTAGCATTATATGCACTTATTCGAAATCTTTTAAACGAGAAAGTGAATCAAGCAAAAAAAAGTGGGAGAAATAAGAACAAACACCCCTTTTATTGGTATGTTTTTCTGTTTGCCATTGCAGGTGCAGCAGCTTTGATAGCCGATGGAATCATTACCCCGGCAATAACAGTCGTTTCGGCTGTCGAAGGGCTTCAACACGAAAATGCAGCAATACCTATTTTACCGATTGCTTTGGCTATTATATTTCTTCTTTTTGCAACACAACGATACGGAACGGAAGCTATCGGAAAATTGTACGGACCCATCATGTTTTTTTGGTTTTTGATGCTTGCCGTACTTGGAATATCTCAAATTGCAAATTATCCCTCCATTTTAATTCATTCGCTCAATCCCTACAATGCCTTTCTTTTTATTACACAAACAAAATATGGGTTTTTATTGTTAGGCGCTGTTTTTTTAGCAACCACCGGTGCCGAGGCATTGTATTCGGATTTGGGTCATTGTGGATTTAAAAATATCAGAATCACGTGGGGATATGTTAAAATATCTTTAATATTAAATTACATGGGGCAGGGTGCCTGGATAATAAACAATTTATACAAAATCCAAGAGGATACCAATCCGTTTTATGCCATGATGCCTCATGGTTTTTTAATTATCGGAATTATTTTGGCGACCATTGCAGCCATTATTGCAAGTCAAGCATTAATCAGCGGATCGTTTACAATTTTCAGCGAAGCGATTCCTTTAAATTTTTGGCCCCGACTCAAAATTTTCCACCCCACAACTTTTAAAGGACAAATGTACATTCCATTTGTCAATTGGATATTGTTTTTTGGTACCGTTTTCGTTGTTTTATATTTTAAAGAATCCAAGAATATAGAAGCAGCGTATGGTTTGGCTATTACAATAACCATGATAATGACTACAATTTTGATGACCATTTATTTTTATCTTAAAAAGATTAATAAATTCATAATCATTTTGTTTCCGCTTATATACTTAATTATAGAAGGAACTTTTTTAATCGCCAACTTGCACAAATTTACTCACGGAGGTTGGTTTACACTTGCAGTCTCCGGCATATTGTTTTTTGTTATGTTTGTCTGGTTTATGGGGCGGGAAATCAAGAAACGATTTACAAAATTTGTGCAGATAGCCGATTATGCTCAAATATTGAAGGATATGCACGCCGATACAACCATAGAAAAATATGCAACCAATCTTATCTACATTATCAAAGCCGATAATAAAACCGATGTCGAATCAAAAGTAATGTATTCGATTATTAACAAGATGCCCAAACGAGCTGATATGTATTGGCTGATACATGTGCACTATGTTAATGAGCCAAAAACTTTGGAATACACAGTCGATACATTGATTCCTAATGTATTAACACGTGTTGAGTTCCGATTGGGATTTCAAATTGAACCGAAATTGAATTTGTTCTTTCGCCAAGTGATAGAAGAAATGGTGAAAAGCAAAGAATATGATTTTATCAGCAATTATCCATCGTTACGCAAACATAAAATTCCGGGCGAATTTCGTTTTGTTTACATTTCTCGAATTAAAAACAAAGATTTAGACCTAAGCAATTTCGATAAATTTGTCATGTATTTTTACGGGAATTTTGCTAAATTCGGAACCTCAGATGTTGAAGCCTTTGGTTTGGATACCAGTAATGTAACAGTCGAAAATGTGCCAATGTTTGTAAAAACGACCACTCAATTGAAATTGAAACGAATCAGACTATAAGGGTATCATATTAAAACATGCATCATAAAATGACGAAGAACCTATAAACTCAATATCTATACTTTGATTGGTTGATTTTTTGATGTGCTGAAATGCTGATTGCTTTTAATATCATATAGCTAGTGCCTGAAAGAAAACTCGTAATTCGCTTTCATATTGTGCGATACAATAATATTGCAAGTTGAATTTTTCTCGGAGACTCTGTGTAACTATAAAATAACGGTTGTATCACAGAGTTACACGGAGTAAAACACAGAGTTGCACAGAGTTATTCATACGCAAATTGTCGCATAATTCATTAATATTCATACTATTGCACGTTTCCTTGCAAACAATAGCTAAACAATTTGTAAAACGCAATTTATGACCGTTCTTAGTATATAAAGAATTGCCCATTGCAATCCAAAAAGTAATGGAAGGCAAGTTGTATTTTCCTGCCGAGATATTATCAAAACTCAAAAAATAAATCTACAAAGGAATATTTCCGTGTTTTTTGCGAGGCAATTTTTCTGCTTTATTTTCGAGCATTTTAAACCCGCGAATCAGGCGTTCGCGAGTCTGTTCGGGCTTAATAATTTCGTCAATATAACCACGCGAAGCCGCAATATACGGATTTGCAAACAATGCGTTGTATTCGTCTTCTTTTTCTTTCAAAGCTTTTGCATGATTTTCAGCCTCCGAAATTTCTTTTTTGAAAATGATTTCGGCTGCACCTTTTGCTCCCATCACCGCAATTTCGCCCGTGGGCCAAGCAAAGTTCAAATCTGCACCGATATGTTTGGAGTTCATCACATCATAAGCACCGCCGTAAGCTTTGCGGGTAATGACGGTAATTCGCGGAACGGTTGCTTCCGAAAAAGCATATAGAAGTTTTGCCCCATTGGTAATAATAGCATTCCATTCTTGGTCGGTTCCCGGAAGGAAGCCCGGAACATCTTCCAAAACTAATAAGGGGATATTGAAAGCATCGCAAAAACGAACAAATCGAGCCGCTTTTTTCGAGGAATTGATATCCAACACGCCGGCTAAAAATGCAGGTTGATTGGCTACGATACCGATACTTTTTCCGGCAAGTCGTGCAAAACCCACCACAATATTTTCGGCATAATCTTTATGAACTTCAAAAAATGATTTACTGTCGATAACATCACAGATTATTTCGCGAATATCGTAGGGTTGATTCGGATTTTCAGGTATCACGCCGTTGAGTTTCGGACGTAATTCGTTGCCGGCTTCATAAGGCAAATCCAACGCCTGTTCTTCGCAGTTTTGGGGGATATAACTCAACAATTTTTTTATTTGATTGATGGCTTCAACATCATTGGAGGCCGAAAAATGAGAAACTCCGGATTTTGTTGCATGGGTGTGTGCACCGCCCAAATCTTCGGACGTTACATTCTCGTGGGTTACGGTTTTAACGACATTCGGACCCGTAACAAACATGTACGATGTATGCTCGACCATAATGTTGAAATCGGTAATCGCAGGCGAATAAACTGCTCCGCCGGCACAGGGTCCCATTATTGCGGATATTTGCGGAATAACGCCGGATGCCAAAGTATTGCGATAAAAAATATCGGCATATCCGCCCAAGGAAACAACCCCTTCCTGAATTCGCGCTCCGCCCGAGTCGTTGAGCCCAACGATAGGAACGCCGTTTTTCATTGCCAAATCCATGATTCGCACTATTTTTTCGGCATGTGCTTCTGCCAACGAACCACCGAAAACCGTAAAATCCTGAGAAAAAACATAAGCCGGGCGATTATTAATGGTTCCATAACCCGTTATAACACCATCGCCCAAAAATTCTTGATTCTCCAATCCAAAATCCGTAGAACGATGCTTTACGAACATTCCCATTTCCTGAAACGAGCCTTTATCTATCAGCAAGTCGATACGTTCGCGTGCCGTCAGTTTCCCTTTTTTGTGTTGTTGCTCAATCTTTTTTAAACCGCCGCCAAGCAAGGCTTCTGTTTTTTTTTGTTCAAGAAGTGAAATTTTCTTTTCGTAACTCATAGTTTTATGCTTTGTGCAAATGTAAAAAAAAACAGGAATATATTTAGCTTTCTATATATAAAGTTAAATGCTTATCCCGATTATTACCTATATAGTTTGTAAAATTTGTAACTTATTGTAAAACAGTGAAAAAAGAAATTATTTTTTGAGACGTGTGCAACACGTCTCTACGTGCAAAACTTTCTGCATGCTGGCTGTGTAGAGACGACTTGCGGTCGTCTCAAAAATAAAAAAATTGTTTCAAAATATCATTTTAGGTATTATCCGGGATAAGCATATAAAGTTAAATGGTTTTTGTGCGAGATATACAAATTCAAAACTCTTTTCAGCAAAATTTAGGTATAAACATAGGAAGACTGTATTGAAAAAACCATACCAAAATATTGCAAAGGCAAAGGCTTAGGTGGCTAAAAATATCCGGTATATGTTGTATCGAAGCCTTAACGGGCTTTGCGTAGAAACATTTTGGAAATTAGATTCTGCTGACAAATTCTATAATTTAGTATCAAAAAAACGAATATTAATTTGCTCGCTTAGTCAAATCTCGAAAGATTTCTTCCATACTCTTTTCGATGCGCTGCATGGAGAGAATCGGATTTTTTTGCTCTACTGCGAAATTGAAAATTAACGGGCGAATATCGGCTGAATCTGAAGATTTTATCAATCTGATTGTTTTTTGTGGAGACTGGATTTCTATTACGCCCGGAAGTTGTTTAAGTAATTCGTCGTTTGGCTCGGTGAGAAATTCAACGGAAACGGTGATGTATTTTTCGGAAGATTCTTTATTAATGCCTTCGAGCGTATTGTCGACAACAATGCTGCCGGAATTTATAATTAAAACCCGATTGCATATTGCTTCTACTTCTTGCATGATGTGCGTAGAAAGCAACACCGTTTTTTGTTTTCCGATTTCTAATATCAAATTTCGTATTTCGATTATTTGATTGGGGTCTAAGCCGGTTGTTGGCTCGTCGAGAATAAGGACGCCGGGATTGTGTATTAATGCAGCTGCAATTCCCACTCGTTGTCTAAAACCTTTACTTAATTCTCGTATTTGTTTTCGTTTTTCGATTTCCAAGCCGGTCATACGGAGAACTTCGGCTACACGTTTTTTTGTATTTTTTAATTTGTAAATTCCGGCTGTAAAATTCAGATACTCGGTTACATACATATCGGTATAGAGTGGATTGTGTTCCGGCAAATAACCGATTTGTGAACGGAAATCGGAATTGGCATCTGAAATGTTGTTCCCGTTTATGAAAATTTGCCCTTCATCGGCTTGTAAAAAACCGGTGATAATTTTCATTAATGTGGATTTTCCCGCACCGTTTGGTCCCAAAAAACCTATTATTTGTCCGCTTTGTATTTCAAAACTGACATGGTTTAATGCCTTTTGTGTTCCGAAATTTTTTGAAATATTTTCTGCTTTCAACGACATGTTTGAGACTTTGAATTTGAGTAGGTTAGAACGTTTTGCCTGATTTTGGTTTCGAAAGGTCGTTTTATTTTTTAATGAATGTTGCCGTTTGGTTGTCGAAATTCAGAAAATAATTTCCGGCTTTGAGTTTTAAAATATCAATTTTAATACCATTTCCTTTCAAGACAGGCTTTCCGTAATAATCGTAGATTTCGTACATTGTTTTTTCGGAAAATGTGATGTTCGTTGAGGCTTTATTCCCATCGCCGGGCTGAAACGTTACAGGGGCAGCTAAATTGCGAAATGTTACTTCGGGCGATAAACGCGGTTTATTGGAAAAATCCACCTGTTTCACTCGAAATTGGTTCATTCCCGTGTGTATCTGTACGTTGAAGCTGTAATTGTTTTCGCCGGCTTTCCCGGTTCCCATCACATTGCCTATTGTTTGCCACTTTTTCCAGCGATATTGTTCGACTGTATAAGCTAATTTTCCGGTTTCGCCCGAACTTGTCCATTGCAATATTCCGTTGCGGTCGATATTTATTTTTGTAATTTTAAATGTACTTTTCGGACTAAGAACTTCGGGATTTAAAATTTTGGGAAAGCAACCTTCTTTGTGTTTGATAATTATTAAAACGGCTTCGCCGAGTTTAAATTGATAAACCGTTAAATCGATTTCAAATGCACTGGAATTAATTTCATCGGTCGAAATTTTATTGTTAACAAGAACTTCATAAACACAAAATCCAACGCCTGTTTCGGCAAACGGGTTTTGAACATAGATATTTTCGCCTTGATAAGTGCCTTCTAATTTAATCTCGTGACTCTTTGCCTGCAATGCAAAGTGATGTGCTAAAAGTATATAAAGGAAAAATAAGAGTTGTTTCATTGGTTTGGTGCGATTGTTGATTCTCTATGTGTTTATTCAATTTTTTTCTTTTGATTATCTCGTCTTTATTTCGGGTTTTTATATAACTGATTTGATTATGTTTTTTGTATGTAATAAAAATTATGTTTGTCTCGTTTTGGGTGTCCATGACAAAATTAAATAAAAAATATTTTTTTAGTGTTAGCAGTGTAAAAGTGATTTATTTTGTAATTTCATTATAAAAATAATAAGCCATGTGTTTTTTAAAATTTTAGATTTTGCGTAATAATACAAAAGTATAGTATATTATTCGTGTTTTAAAAATATTAATTAGAGTCCGTCCATAAAGTCAACGTTTTTCGGGATTTTTATCCCGAAA
>DYMH01000273.1 GCA_020721645.1 Draconibacterium orientale | reverse complement strand
ATCGAAAAATATGTAAATTATTCAAAACCAATAAAAACGAATTATTAGCCGGAACGCTTTTCGGATTATACAAATACTCTTTTTCTGAAAAAAAATGGAGCAAAATAAATTTACCTATTCACGAAAAAAGAATTGTAGATATATTCCAAAAAAATGATACTATTTTATTACTCAGTCGCTCGCATTTATTAAAAACAACAAATATTTCTAATTTTGAAGTAGTTACTTTACCAAATCCTGAAAATTACGACAAAAAAGTAGGTTTGTTTAAGACCTTATGGGTTATTCACAGTGGTGAAATATACGGTGAAGCCGGAAAAATATTGGTGGATATTTTGGGTTTAATATTGGCATTTCTTTCAATAAGCGGGCTGATAGTTTTCATTAACAGAATAAAAGTAAATAATTTAAAGACAAGCGTTCCTGAAAAAGTTAAAAAACTTAAAGCAAATAAATGGTATCTAAAATGGCACAACAAATTGGGCTGGATTGCCATTGTTTTTCTGTTGATTACGGCATCTACCGGCATTTTTTTACGTCCGCCGTTTTTAATAACCATTGCCAATGCGAAAGTGGACAAAATACCGTTTAGCGAATTAGATACTGACAACGCTTGGTTCGACCAGCTACGCCGTATTTTATACGATGCCGAAAATAACCGCTTTCTGATTGCTACTTCCGAAGCTCTTTATTATTCCGATGATAATTTTCAATCGGAACTAAAAAAATTCAGCTACCAACCGCCTATGAGCGTTATGGGCGTAAATGTGTTCAGAAAATTTGCAACAGACACCTATTTAATAGGCTCTTTTGAAGGTTTGTTTGTTTGGAACTCAAAAACCGGAATAACAGCAGATTACATAAATAAAGAAGAATACAAAAAATCCGAAACAAAATCGCGACCAATCGGGCAGTTTATGGTTACCGCATACAGCAACGATTTTTATAATTCCGAAATATATTTCGATTATAATTCAGGCGCGCAAAGCATTAACGGAAATAACTTTGCCGGTATGCCCGATAAAATATCAAACCAAAAAATATCATTATGGAATACAGCCCTCGAAATACACACCGGGAGAATATTCCAAAGCATTTTGGGCGATTTTTATATTCTAATCGTTCCGCTTACGGGATTGGCATTAATATTTATTTTAGTAAGCGGATTTGTGGTTTGGTTTAAATTATTCAGAAAATCATCAAAAAATAAATAAATATGAAAACATATAAAGTAACAGAAGAATGTATCAGTTGCCACGCTTGCG